>NZ_JAUTAJ010000001.1 GCF_030818485.1 Pseudoroseomonas cervicalis
GCAGCGCATCGCCGCGCATGAGGTCGGCATCAGCCGCGCCGTGCTGCCGCCGCTGCTGGTCGCGCGCCTCACCGAATGGCTGTCGCGCATCGGCCGCTGCTCGCTGCCGAACTACGTGCCGCTGCGGCCGGGCGCGCCGAATGCGCACCGCGTCAATCGCTGGGATGAGCGCTCCTTCGTCAAGGCGAACTACCACCAGTTCTCCTTCCTGCCCTGGAACCAGGATCCGTTCGACCTGTTCCGCCTGACCGCGCCGGTCTTCCGGCTGCGCAACCTGCTGGCCGGGCTGCCGCCGCAGAAATATCTGGGCCGCGCGCCGGAGGAGGGCGCCATCGCCCGGCTGCTGTTCCATTTCTACCCGGCGGGCGAGGGCTGCATGAACCTGCACCAGGACCCGGTCGGGCCGCATCAATGCGCCGTGCCGCTGATGATGCTGTCGCGCTTCGGGCAGGATTACAGCGAGGGCGGGCTGGTGCTGCAGGAGAAGGGCGGCGCGCTGCGCGGCGTCGATGCGGCGCTCGCCCCGGGCGATGTGGTCTGGTTCCACCCGCAGCAGGCGCATGGCATCGAGACGATCGATCCGCAGCGCCCCTGCGACTGGCTGGCCTTTCGCGGCCGCTGGTCGGGCGTCTTCGCGGTGAACAAGCTGCAGGATGCGGCGGGCATCGCCGATGCCGCCGATCTCGGCCGCGCGGGCGGCTGAACGGATGGCGCCGCGCCCGTCGATGCCGCGCCTGCTGGTCCTGGGCGCCGGGCTCGGCCTGGTGCCGCGCATCCGCGCCGCCCGCGCCGCCGGCTTCTTCTGCATCGTCGCCGACGACCTGCCGGTGCCGCATGGTTTCGTGGTGGCCGATGCGGCGCTGCAGGTCAGGCCCGATGATGTCGCGGCGCTGCGCAAGGGGGTCGCGGCCCTGGGCGGGGTGGATGCGGTGCTCGGCACCAATGAGGCGACGGCGCTGGCGGCGGCGCAGCTCGGCCGGGCGCTCGGCCTGCGCGGCGCGGCCGAGCCGGAGATCGTGGCGCAGGGGCTGGACAAGCTGGCGCAGCGCCAGGCCTGGCAGCGCCGGGCGCCGGAATACCACGTGCCGCACCGCCTGCTGCGCGGGCCGGAGGAGCTGCCGGGCCTGGCCGCCGCGCTGGGCGGCTTCCCGCTGGTGCTGAAGCCGCAGCGCAGCACCGGCGGCTCGCGCGGCGTCAGCCTGGTGGAGGGGGAGGCGGGGCTGGCCGAGGCCTATGCCTTCGCCGCCACCAGCGGTCTGCCGGGCAGCGCCGTGCTGGCCGAGGCGGCGCTGCCGGGGCCGCAATTCAGCTGCGAGACGCTGCTGCGCGACGGCGTCGCCCATTGCGTCGCGGTCGGACGCAAGGTGAAGTCGCCGCCGCCGGCGCGGGTCGATCTGGCCGTGGTCTATGATCGCGACGCCGATCAGTGGCGGGCGGAGGCCGCGCGCATGGTGGGCGCGCTCTGCGCCGCGCTCGGCTTCCGCGATGGCGCCACCCACACCGAATTCGCCGCCACGCCCGCGGGGCTGCGGCCGATCGAGCTGGCGATGCGCTGCGGCGGCGGGCTGACGCCGGACCTGGCCGGCCGCGTCGGGGGCGTGGACCCCTTCCTGGCCGAGGCGCGCCGCGCCTGCTCCCTGCCCGAGACCCTGCCGCCGCCGGCCGCGCCGATCGCGGCGGAGGCCTGTTTCCGCTTCCTGCTCTTCCCGCCCGGCCAGGCGCTGCGGGCGGAGATCCCCGAGGGGCTGCGGCAGGAGCAGGGGGTGGTCGCGGCGGAGATCTTCCTGGCCGGGGATGGCCGCATCGCGCCGCTGCGCTGGACCTCGCAGCGCAGCGGCTGGATCGGCCTGGCGCAGCCGCCGGAGGCCAGCCCCGGCGTGGTGGCGCGCAGCGAGGCGCTGGCGGCGCGCCTGCGGCTGCACTACGCCGATGGCAGCGCGCATCCGCCGCTGCCCTGCGGCGCGGCGGCGGCCGGCCCGGCCGAGCCCGCCCGGCACCATCCGGCGGCCTGAGCGCCGGCGGCCGGCCTCAGCTGCGCTCCACCGCCAGGGCGGCGGCATCGATGGCCGCGGCGATGGCCTGGGCGGCCTCCGGCGCCACGGCCCGGCCGCGCAGCCGCAGGCGCAGCGCCAGCTTCAGATTCTCCATGGCGCGCAGCACCGGGTCGGGGATGCCCGCCGGCGGGCCGCCGCCGCCGCGCGCCAGCAGCGCCGTGGCGGCCGCGGCATTGGCCTGCAGGAAGGCCTCGCCCTCGGCGGTCAGGCGGTAGCGCTTGCGGCCGGCCTCGGCCGGTTCGGGGCGCGCATAGCCCATGTCGTCCAGCCAGGCGAGGGTCGGGTAGATCACCCCCGGGCTCGGCGAATAGGCGCCGGCGAAGCGCTCCTCGACCGCCTTGATCAGCTCATAGCCATGGCGCGGCTGCTCGCCGATCATCGCCAGCAGCAGCAGGCGCAGCTCGCCATAATCGAACAGCCGGCGGCCATGCCGGCGATCGACATGGCCATGGCGATGCCCATGACGATGCTCGCGGCCGGGCGCGCCGTCGCCGCCGCAGGGCGGTGCCTCGGGGTGGTGGTGGCGGTGCCGCATCGGGGTGCCTCCTGCCGCCGGGCTCAGCCGGCGGCGCCATCCTGCCAGTCGAAGCGCAGCGGCGCCTCGCGGAAGGCGAAGCGCTCCAGATGCCGCTCCACCGCGCCCTGCAGCGCGGCGAGCTGTCCCTCCGCGCTGGCCTCCAGCGCGCAATGCAGCCCGTCCGGCGCGGCGCGCAGCTGCAGCACCGCCTCGCCCGGCCAGTCGGCGCCGCGCGCGTCGCGCGGGAAGACGACACGGCCCTGCTCGGGGGTGAAGTCGACGGCCAGGCTGTGGGCCCAGTGCTTGCAGAGCTGCTGCAGATAGCGGCCGGCCTGGGCGGTGGGCAGCGTGGCGTGGCTGTGGAGGGGCATGGCGCATCCTGTCTCGAAGGGGAGGGGGGCCGGCCGGGCCGGGCCTCCGCCGCGTTCAGATGCATCTCGATATATCGGAATTCAAGGGCCGGTGCCGTGCCCGCCGCGCCCCTGCTGCCGCAGATGGTCGATCAGCGCGCGCAGCTTGGGGGCGAGGTTGCGGCGGCTCGGGAAGTACAGGAAGAAGCCGGGGAAGCTCGGGCAGTATTCGGCCAGCAGCGGCACCAGCTCGCCGCGCTCGATCCAGGGCCGGAAACTGTCCTCCATGCCGAAGGTGATGCCCTGGCCGGCGCAGGCCAGGCGGATCATCAGCTGCATGTCGTTGGTGGTGACATAGGGCGCCACCTCGACATCGAATTCCTCGCCATCCTCGCCGAATTCCCAGCGATAGGGCGGCAGATCGGGCGCCGGGCGCCAGCCGATGCAGCGATGCGCCGGCAGCTCGCGCGGATGCGCGGGTTTGCCCTGGCGCGCCAGATAGGCGGGGGCGGCGACCGCCAGCTGGCGCTGCGGCGTGGCCACCGGCACGGCGATCATGTCCTGCGCGATCACCTCGCCCAGCCGCACCCCGGCATCATAGCCCTCGGCCACGATGTCGAATTCCTCGTCGGTGACGGTGACGTCGAGGCGGATCTCCGGATGCGCCTCCAGGAAGGCGCCGAGCAGCGGGCCCGAGAGAAAACTCTCGGCGATCGAGGATACGGCCAGCCGCAGCAGGCCGGAGGGGCGGCCGCGCAGCGCGCCCGCGGCCTCCGCCGCCTGGCCGATCTCCGCCAGCCCGGCGGCGACGCCGGCATGGAAGCGCGCACCCGCCTCGGTCAGGCTGACGCTGCGGGTGGTGCGCAGCAGCAGGGCGATGCCGAGCTGCGCCTCCAGCTTGCGCATGGTCTGGCTGACCGCCGAGCGGGTGACGCCGAGCCGGTCGGCGGCGGCGCGGAAGCTGCGGGTCTCGGCCACCGCCGCGAAGACGGTGAGGGCGTTGAGGTCAAGGCTCATTGTCAAGCGAGGCTAACCGCTTCGGTCAGCAATGGGCAAGTTCTCTGGACGGCACGGCCTGGCTACCTCCTGACCAGCGCCGGCCTCCGCCGGCCAGCCAGGAGAGGAGCTTTCCCATGGACAAGGTCGTTCTGATCACCGGCGCTTCCAGCGGCATCGGCGCCGCCATCGCCCGCGAACTGGCCACCGCCGGCGCGAAGCTGCTGCTGGGCGCGCGCCGCACCGACCGGCTGGAGGCGCTGGCCGAGGAGCTGAATGCCGCCGGCGGCACGGTGCGGGTCCGGCGCCTCGACGTCACCGACCGCGCCGATATGGCGGCCTTCGCCGACACGGCGCTCGGCGCATGGGGCCGCATCGACGTGATGGTGAACAATGCCGGAATCATGCCGCTCTCGCCCATGGCCTCCCTGAAGCTCGACGAGTGGGAGCGCATGGTGGATGTCAACATCAAGGGCGTGCTCTGGGGCATCGCCGCCGTGCTGCCCGTGATGCAGCGCCAGGGGCAGGGGCATGTCGTCAACATCGCCTCGATCGGCGCGCTCAGCGTCTCGCCCACCGCGGCGGTGTATTGCGCGACGAAATACGCGGTGCGCGCCATTTCCGACGGGCTGCGGCAGGAGAGCCAGGCGCTGCGCGTCACCTGCATCCATCCCGGCGTGGTGGAGAGCGAGCTGGCCGACACCATCACCGACGCCGCGGCGGCGTCGCTGATGCGCGACTACCGCGCCATCGCGCTGAAGCCGGACGCCATCGCCCGCGCCGTGCGCTACGCCATCGAGCAGCCGGGCGATGTCGACGTCAACGAGATCGTCGTGCGCCCGACCGCCGCGGCGCACTGACCACGCGCCTCCAGGCGCCGGAGGCGGGGCGGGGGCCTGGGCGCCCGCCCCGCCCGCACTTCGGGGCGCGCCCTTCAGCGCGGACCGCAGCCCGCTTCCAGCGCCGCGACACCCGGCTGCGCGCCGGAGAGCGGGATGCTCTCGGTCTGGCCCTCCAGCGTCACGCGCAGGGTCTGGCCGCGCAGGATGCGCAGCAGCGCCGCATCCAGCGGCAGGTCGCCGGCCAGCACGATCTGGTCGTCCAGCTCCTCCTGCTGCGCCGGCAGGCGCAGGCCGAGGCGCCCACCCTCGGAAGCCAGTTCCAGCCCCGCGGTCGTGCCGGCGCGCACCCGGTCGCGATCATCGACATAGCGCAGCGACAGGCGGCGCCGCGCGGTGTCGCAGACCAGCAGCAGGCTCTGCTCGCTGCTCTCGGGAACCTCATAGGCCAGATAGAGGCGGCCCTCGCCCTGGCGCTGCTCCCAGCGCATCGCCTGCGCCGCGGCCGGTGTCGCCGTGGCGAGCAGCGCCAGCCCTGCGGCCATGCCCAGCGCGCGCAGCATCGCGCCCCGCTGCGCCGCGCCGCGCGACTCCCCGCTGCGCGCATTGCCCGACATGCCTGTCTCCATCGTCATCCTGCGCAAGCCATCCCGCCGGCGCCGCATCGCGGCAAGCGGGGCGCGCGGAACATTCGCGTGAGAGCGGCATGGCGACGACAACGCTGAGCGGGATGTGAGCGTCTCTCTCCCGATCGTGCGCAGCCCGGCTCTGGATGCGGCGACGCCGGCGGCGCAGTGAAGCGCCGTCACTTCTATTTCGGAGGAATCATGACCCGTCTCCTGGCCACCGCGACCGTCCTGGCGCTCGGCGCGGCGCCGCTCTTCGTCACCGCCGCCGAGGCGCAGCCCACCAATCTGCGGCCGACCCGCGACGTCACCGTCGCCTACCGCATGAGCATGGCCGGCGCGCCGCCGCAGGAGATGCAGATGGCCTTCTCCCCCAGCACGGGCAAGCAGCGCGTCGACATGCCGGGCAATGCCGGCTGGATGCTGCTCGACCGCCAGGCCAACACGGCGACCATGGTGATGGAGGCGCAGCGCGCCACCATGGCGATGCCGCCGGCGACGGTTGCCGCCATGACGCAGGAAGCCCCTCCGGGCGCGACCTTCACCCGCAAGGCGACGGCGACGGTCGCCGGCCAGTCCTGCACCGAGTGGGAGATGGTGGCGGGCCAGGTGCGCGGCACCTCCTGCTTCACCGATGACGGCGTGCTGCTGCGCTCGGTCGGCACCGGGCCGAACGGCGCCTCGGTGACGATGGAGGCGACGCAGGTGACCTATGGCACCGTCGACCCGGCCAAGCTGACCCTGCCCACCGGCTACACCGCCATGCCGGCGCCGGGCCAGGCCCCGGCCGCGCCGGGTGGCGCGGCCCCGGGCGCGCGCCCGGCCCGCTGAGGCCTTTCGGCAGGCGCGGCCGCTCCCCCGCGGGGCGGCCCCACCCTGCCGGCGTCGCGCGGCGGGCCTTGCCGCCGGCCGCGCATCCCCGCCCAGCCTCGAGCCGGCTGGCGGGGAAGGCGGCTGTCCAGGCGATCAGGCCTGCCGGCAGCGGGCGCCCGGCAGGGGCACCGGGGGAGCGGCTGGCACTGTCGGCATGCTGCCTTCCGCATAATCTATCTTATGTAAAATAAGCCCCGGGACGCTCAGTCCGCGGCCACCGGTGGCGCCGCATCCGCCGCCCCCTCCAGCCGCGCCAGCGCCTCGGCCCGCTCCGCCGCATAGCGCTGCAGATAGGCCTCGATCGCCCCGGGCGGCATCGGCCGGCCCAGCAGGAAGCCCTGCACCTGGCCGCAGCCCTGGCGGGTCAGCCAGTCCAGCTGCTCCTGACTCTCCACCCCCTCCGCCGTGGTGCCGATGCCGAGCGCGCGCGCCAGGCCCAGGATCGAGGTGACGATCTTCTGGCTGTCGTCGCGCTCGATCAGCCGGCGCACGAAGACCTGGTCGATCTTCAGCTTGTGGAAGGGAAAGCGCTGCAGATAGCTCAGCGAGGCATAGCCGGTGCCGAAATCATCCAGCACCACCATCACGCCGAGGTCGCGCAGCGCGTGCAGCACGGCGAGATTCGCCTCGCTGTCCTGCAGCAGCACGGATTCGGTGATCTCGAGCTTCAGCCGCCCCGGCGCCAGCCCGCTCTGCCACAGCGCCTTCTGCACCGTCTCCACCAGCCCCGGGCTGCGGAACTGCGCCGGGGAGAGGTTGACGGCGACGCGCATCGCCTCCGGCCAGCTCGCCGCCGTGGCGCAGGCGCTGCGCAGCGCCCAGGCGCCCATGGCGACGATCAGCCCGCTCTCCTCGGCCACCGGGATGAACTCGGCCGGGGAGACGGCGCCGCAGCGCGGATGCTGCCAGCGCATCAGCGCCTCGAAGCCGGCAACGCGGCGCGAGGGCAGGTCGATCAGCGGCTGGTAGACCAGCGAGAATTCGGAGCGCAGCATCGCCTCGCGCAGATCCTGGCGCAGCCGCTGGCGCTGCTCCATGCGCTGCAGCATGACGGAGGTGAAGCGGCGGATGCCGCCGCGCCCTTCCTCGCGCGCCCGGTGCATGGCGATGCTGGCGGCCTGCAGCAGCGCATCCGCGCCCCCGCCATGCCGCGGCGCCAGGGCGATGCCGATGCTCAGGCCCAGCACCGCCACGCTGCCCTCGACGAAGAAGGGCTGGGCGATGGCGCGCAGCACCGCCTCGGCGCGCTGCTCCGCCGCCTCGCCCTCCACCGGGCCGGGCAGCAGCAGGGCGAAATCCTCGCCGCCCAGATAGGCCACCACCTCGCCCGGCGCGCCGCCCTCGCGCAGGCGCTGCGCCACCTGGCGCAGCAGCGCCTCGCCGGTGGCAGGCCCCAGCGTGCCGGCGGCGATGCGGAACTCCTCCAGGCCGAGATACAGCCAGGCGCCATGGCCACCCCCCTCGGCATCCGGCGCGCGGCAGCGCTGGCGCAGGAAGGCGCGGTTGGGCAGGCCGGTCAGCCCGTCATGCAGCGCCTGGTGCAGCAGGCGCTGCTGCGCCTCGGCGCGCTCCTGCTCCAGCCGGCGCTGCTCGCTGATGTCGCGCAGGAACAGCGACGTGCCCTGCGGCGTCGGGAAGGCATGCACCTCGAACCAGCGGCCCTGGCGCGGGCTGTACCAGTCGAAGCGCGCGGCTTGGCCGAGCGCGCGGCCGCGCAGCAGCTGGCGCTGCAGCTCGCTGTTCTGCAGCTCCGGCAGCGCCTCCCACACCACCCGGCCGAGTGCTGCGCGATAGGCCGGCACGCGCAGCAGCGGGCCGTTCAGATAGGTCACGCGCCAGTCGAGATCGAGAAAGGCGACCCGGTCGGTCGTGCTCTCCAGCACGGTGTCCAGCCGGTCGCGCATCTCGGCCGCCGAAGCCTCGGCCAGGCGGCGCTCATGCACATCCTCGATGGTGCCGTACCAGCGCAGGATGCGCCCGGCCGCGTCGCGCCGCGGCGCGGCGCGGCTGCGCATCCAGCGCAGCGCGCCATCGGCGCCCTGCAGCGGGAATTCGCTGTCGAGCGGCTCGCCACTGGCCATCGCCCGGCCGAAGGCGGCCTCCGCCGCCTCGCGCTCGGCGGGCGGCACCCAGCGCAGCCAGCCGCGGCCGCGCAGCGCCTCGGCCGGCTGGCCGAGCCAGGCCAGCAGCCCGGGCCCGACCTCGAGGATGCTGCCCTCGGGATCGGCGGTCCAGGGCGCCTGCGGCGCCAGCGTCGTGGCCCAGCGCTGGTTCTCCTGCGTCTCCTGCCAGCTCGCCGCCGCCTGCTCCATGCGGAACACGGCGCCGAGGCCGAAGGCCAGGTCGCGCAGCGTGTCGAGCTGGGCCTGCGACAGGCGGCGCGGCTGGCGGTCGAGCACGCAGAGCGTGCCCATCGGCCGGCCTTCATAGTCGAGCACGGGAATGCCGGCATAGAAGCGGATCGCCTCGCTGCCGGTGACCAGCGGGTTGGCGGCGAAGCGCGGGTCGCGCGTCGCGTCCTCGACGATCAGCGGCTGGCCGGGCTGCAGCAGCGCATGGGCGCAGAAGGCGATGCTGCGCGGCGTGCCGTCGCCCTGGCGGAAGCCCTGGGCGGATTTGAACCATTGCCGGTAGCGGTCGACCAGGGTGAACAGCGCGATCGGCACGTCGAGCAGCCGCGCCGCCAGCCGGGTGAAGGTGTCGAACCGCGCATCCGCCTCGGTGTCGAGCAGGCCGGAGCAGTAGAGGGAGTGCAGCCGCGCCTCCTCATCCGGCGGCAGCGGCGCCGACAGCGCGGCGTAGCGGTCCGTCTCCGGCGGGCGGATGCCCGGCTCGCCCGCAACCTCGTCCATCAGCTGGTCCCTTCGCGCTGCGCGGCCGACCGCGCCTTATGGGCGGCGGGGATGAACAGCTTCTTACCACGAACCGGTCACACACCGGCCCGCCATGCTAGGCGATCGCCGCGCCGGCGGCATCCGCGGATTGGCCGCTGCAGACCCGGCGCCGGCGCGGCCCTGGCGCCACCCCGCGCGGGGCGCCATGATCGCCGGCCAACCGCCCCAGAGTCCGCCCGAGCCTGCCAGAGACCATGCCCCTGCCCCGCCCCGAGACCCGCCTGATCGACGGCCCCGCCGGCCGCCTGCAGCTGACCCTGAACCACCCGGCGGAAGGGGTGGCGCCGCGCGGCCTGGTGCTGGTCAGCCATCCGCAGCCGCTGCTCGGCGGCTCGCCGCGCCACATCGTGCCGCACAGCGCGGCGCGCCGCCTGGCCGAGGCCGGCTGGATCGCGGTGCGGCCGAGCTTCCGCGGCGTCGACGGCTCCGAGGGCGAGTATGCCGAGGGCATCGGCGAGGCGGAGGATGCCGCCGCCATCGCCGCGCTGCTGCGCGCCGAGCATCCCGGGCTGCCGCTCGGCCTGCTCGGCTTCTCCTTCGGCGCGCATGTCTATGCCCGGCTGGCCTGCCGGCTGGAGGCGGAGGGCGCGCCGGCCCGCGGCATCGTGCTGATGGGGCTGCCGGTCGGTGTGGTGCCGGGCGGGCGCGACTATCCGGCGCTGCCGATCCCGCCCCGCACCCTGCTGCTGCATGGCGAGGAGGATGCGATGGCGCCGCTGCCCTCGCTGCTGGGCTGGGGCCGGGCGACGCAGCATCCGGTGGTGGTGTTCCCCGGCGCCGACCATTTCCTCAAGGGCTGCCTGGACCGCGCGCTGGATCTGGCGCTGGCGCATCTGGCCGCGGCGGCCTGACGCGGTTCAGCCGGCGCGCGGCAGCGCCGCCCCCGGCGACGCGCCCGGCCGCCGGGCGCCCCCCCCTCGCCCCGTCCCGGCCGGCCTCAGCTCACCTTCTGGATGACGCTCTGGAGGGATTGCTGGATGGTCTGCATGGTCTGGTTCATCAGCTCCGTCGCCTGGCCGAAACTGTTCATCTGCTGCTGCAGCTTCAGCATGTCGTGCTGCGACATCTGCTGCATGCCGTCCATCGTGTCCTTGATCGCCTGCACCGTCTGCGACACCTCGCTCTGGCTCAGGCTGCCATTGCCATCGCCGTCCAGGGTGATGTCGTGCTGCTGCAGCCAGGCGGCGACATCCTGCTGCTGCCCGGCATGGTCGGTGAACTGGCCGAAGCCCTCGGCCCCCGGCGCGTCGCCGCGCAGCACGCCCAGCACCGTGTTGAAGTCCCGCAGCAGGTCGTTGCGGTCCCGCATCTCCTGCAATTGCTGCTGGAGGGCGCTGTCGAGGCCGGGGGCCTGCTGGCCGATCAGCGCCTCATAGCCGCCCTCCGGCAGGCTGCCGAAGCCCTGCGTGACCCCCGCCCCGGCGCCGCCGCTGACCCTGTCCAGCGCCGCCTCGTCGAGCCGCTGCAGGCCGGCCTTGTCCTGGTTCTGCGCCATGCTGTCCTCCCGCTTCGCCCAGGGCATGCGGGCCGGGGCATGCCGGGCAGGATAGGGGCGGACGGAACGCCGCCGCAACCAGCGCCCCGGCGGGGGGCGGGCCCGGCCGGACAATCCGGGGTGAGGCCGGGCGGCCTCAGCCGGCGGCGCCCGGCCGCAGCACGGGGATGACCAGGCGGAAGGCGGCGCCGCCCAGCCGCGAGGCGCCGACCGAGACGCCGCCGCCATGCAGCACCGCCGCGCGCTGCACGATGGCCAGCCCAAGCCCGGCGCCGCCGCGCCGCCGGTCGGCCCGCCGCCGGCTGCGCCAGAAGCGGCGGAACACCAGCTGCCGCTCATGCTCCGGCACGCCGGGGCCGGCATCCTCGACCAGCACGCTGCCATCCTCGCCCACCGTCACCTCCACCGCGCTGCCCGGCGGCGCATGGCCGATGGCATTCTCCAGCAGGTTGGCGATGGCCTGGGACAGCGCCTCCTCCTCGGCCAGCACGGGCACCGCGGCGGCGGGCTGGCGGGTGCGCAGCGCCACGCCGCGCAGCGCCGCCATCGGCCGCAGCAGCGTCGCCAGGTCGTCGGTCAGCGCCCGCAGGTCCAGCCGCGTGTCCGGCCGCAGCCCGGGCGCGTCCAGCGCGGCGATGGCCAGCAGCTGGCCGACCAGCCGCTCCAGCACGGCGAGGTCCTTCTCCAGCGCCGCGGCGGCGCCGCGATCGGCCATCAGGTCGATATGCGCCTGCAGCACGGCCAGCGGCGTGCGCAGCTCATGCGCCGCATCGGCCACGAATTCGCGCTGCTCGGCCTGGCCGGCCTCGATGCGCTCCAGCGCCCGGTTCATGCCGCGCACCAGCGGCACCAGCTCGCTCGGCACCGCCGCCTCGCTCAGCCGCTCGCCGGGCGCGTCGGCGGAGATGCGGCTGGCCTCGGCGGCCAGCAGCGTCAGCGGCTGCTTGACCCGGCGCAGCATCCACAGCGTGGCGCAGCCCAGCGCCAGGAAGACCGGCAGCACCACCCAGGCGACGTCGCGCAGGAAGCCGGAGGCGGCATCGTCGAGCAGCACGTCGGGGTGGCGCAGATCCTCGGCCACCTGGATCGACAGCGACCAGCCATCGAGCCGCACCGGCAGCGCCAGGCCGCGCCATTCGCGCCCGTCGCGCTCCAGGGTGAAGGGAAGCGGCACGCCGCGGCGGCCGGGCGGCGCGGCGGAGGGGATCAGCAGCGGCGTGTCGGTGTTGCTGCCGAGCAGGTAGTCGCCATGCTGGTCGACCACCGCATAGGCGGCGCGGCCATAGAGGCTGGAGAAGGCGGCGGCGATGTCGGGCGGCAGGCTGAGCCGCCAGCCGCGCTCGGGCGCGTAGGTCAGGTGGCGGGCGATGCTCTGCGCCCGCTGGGTCAGGGCGCGGCTCTCCAGCTGGCGCATCGCCTGGTCGTTGCGCAGCGCCAGCAGCCCGACCAGCAGCAGCGCCGCGGCCAGCAGCGCCGCCAGGAAGGCCAGGGTGGCGCCGGCCGCCAGCGAGCCGGGGCGGCCCCTCACGCCGCCTGGTCCTGGCTGACCTCGACGAGCCGGTAGCCGAGGCCGCGCTCGGCGCGGATGCCGAGGCCGGTGCCGAGCTCGGCCAGGCGGCGGCGCAGGCGGGAGACATGCACCTCCACCGCATTGCCGCCGATCTCGCGGCCGAGCCCGCCCAGGCTCTCCTCCAGATAGGGTTTGCTGACCAGCCGGTGCCGGGCGCGCAGCAGCAGCTCCAGCACCATCATCTCGCGCCGCGGTAGCGGTTGCACCACGCCATCGACGCTGAAGCTGCGCTCGGCCGGCGCCAGGGCGATACGGCCCATGCGCAGCTCGGTCTCGGCCGGGCGGTCGGCGCGGCGGCAGGCGGCGGCGATGCGCGCCACCATCTCCTCCAGCGCGAAGGGCTTGACCAGATAATCATCGGCGCCGGCATTCAGCCCCTTCACCCGGTCGGAGAGGCGGCCGCGCGCGGTCAGGATCAGGATCGGCAGGCCGCGATCGCGCTGGCGGATCGCCTGCAGCAGCGCCATGCCATCGCCATCCGGCAGGCCGAGATCCAGCACCAGCGCATGATAGCGGAAGGATTTCAGCGCCAGATCAGTCTCCTCGGCGCTCGCGACAGTATCGACCGACCAGCCCAGCTGACGAAGCCCGCGGCTCAGCAGATCAGACAGCCTGGCATCGTCCTCGGTCAGCAGAATGCGCATCTGAAACCTGTCCTGTCCTGGCGCGTTTAGTTGACGCCTATCTCTCACGCAATGCGGAAAACTGTTCCGGCTGTCAGCTTCATGCAAGCTTGGCGGATGAGAACCGTCCTGCCGCCACGGCAAGGCTCGCAAGGGCCAAGGCAGGACCAGGGCGGGCGGGGCGTCCGCGCATGCGCCCCGCCATCCCGCCGCGCCTCCCGCCCCCCGGGAGCCTCCCCCTGCCCCCTTCGCAGCCTGGCCGGCGGCCTGTCGCAACGCCCTGCGGCAGCGCCCTTCCGCCTGCCGCCCCGCGCAGCCCTGCGCCACGGGCCCGTTTCCGGAGAGACTGCGTGTCCCAAACGCCTGCTTCGCGCCGTGGCGCGACCCTTCGCCATGGCCTGCTCGGCGGCGCGGCGCTGGCCGCTGCCCTCGCCTTCGCCCAAGCCGCCGCCGCGCAGGGCACCGCCGGCCTGCGCCAGGAGATCGACGCGCTGCAGCGCCGGCTCGCCACGATCGAGGCGCAGCAGCAGCGTGACGCCGCCGCCGCCGCCGAGGCGCGCGCCGCCCAGCAGCAGATCGCGGAGCGCCTGTCGCAGCAGAGCGACCTGACCGGCAGCTTCCCGCGCTCGGTGCGCATCCCCGGCACCGAGACCTCGGTGCGGCTCTACGGCTTCGTGCGGCTGACCGGCTCGCGCGATGTCGAGGGCCGCAACCGCTCCGACGTGCAATCCGCCAACACCGTGCCGCTCTCCCGCGGTCCGGCGGCGCGCCAGGGCGGCGATTTCCAGTTCGGCGCCCGCCGCTCGCGCCTCGGCGTCGAGACCCGCACCAACACCGCGCATGGCGTCGCCCGCAGCGTGCTGGAGATGGATTTCGCCGGCGCCCAGTCCAGCGCCAGCACCGCCAGCCAGAACAACTGGATCCCGCGCCTGCGCCACGCCTATGTCGAGTTCGCGGGCTTCACACTGGGCCAGACCACCACGCTGTTCGGCGACACGGTGAATGGCGAGTTCCTCGACAGCTTCAGCTTCCTGGGCCTCGGCGGCCCGCGCCAGGCGCAGCTCCGCTACACCGCGCCGCTCGGCGGCAGGGCGAGCTTCGCCATCGGCCTCGAGAACCCGCTGAGCGACTTCACCTACAATGCCGGCGCCCGCCTGCCCGACACCGACGGCACCGTGCCCTCGGTCACCGTCAACCGCCTGCCGGACCTGACGGCGCGGCTGATGACGACGGGGTCCTGGGGCCATTTCGCGCTGCAGGGGCTGCTGCGCCGCATCGACTACACCAACAAGGGCAGCACCACCGTCGAGGAGCGCTTCTCCGACGAGGCCTGGGGCTTCGGCGTGTCGCTGAACGCCTCGGTCAACACCCTGGGCAAGAGCCGCGCCTTCGGCCGTGTCTCCTATGGCGAGGGGGTCGGCCGCTATCTCGACATCCTGGGCTCCGGCGCCACCAGCGATGTGGGCCTGCCCGGCATCGATGCGCGCAACGCCTCGCTCGACCTGGTGAAGGTCTCGGTGGGCACGCTCGGCTACCAGCATTTCTGGGCGCCGACGCTGCGCAGCACGGTGGCCGGCGGCCTCGCCCGGCTCAGCTATCCGAGCTACGCCAGGGAGTTCTCGGCCGGCACGCAGAATCTGCAGAACCGCACGCTGGGCCAGGTGATCGCCAATCTGGTCTGGTCGCCGATCCCCGATCTCGATGTCGGCGCCGAATACAATTACGCTGAGCGCTCGCTGCTCTCGCGCGGCGCCGAGGGCGCGCAGCGCGGCATCGGCCAGCGTGTGCTGGCCACCGCGACCTACCGCTTCTGACCGGTCGCGCCGGCGGCGGGACCCTTCACCCTTCCCCGCCGCCGGTGCCCCGGGGTCCGCTCTGCCGGGCGGACCCCATGGGAGAGGGCGCCCCTGCCCCACGGGGGCGCCCCTCCTTGCCTTCAGCCGGACCAGCCCAGCACCAGCGCCGCCAGCACCAGATAGCGGCCGAGCTTGGCGATCGTCACCAGCGCCAGGAAGACGGGGAAGGGCTCGCGCAGCACCCCGGCCACCAGGGTCAGCGGATCGCCCACCACCGGCAGCCAGCTGAGAAGCAGACTCCAGCGGCCCCAGCGGCGGTACCAGGCCTTGGCCTTCTCCAGCGACGCCGGCCCGACCGGGAACCAGCGCCGCCCGGAGAACCGCTCCAGCGAGCGGCCGAGCAGCCAGTTCACCACCGAGCCCAGCACATTGCCCGAAGCGGCGCTCAGGATCAGCAGCGCGGCCTCATAGCGGCCGGAGAGCAGCAGCCCGGCCAGCAGCGCCTCGGACTGCGCCGGCAGCAGGGTGGCGGCGGCGAAGGCGGCCAGGAACAGCCCGGCACAGGCGGCGAGCGCCTCCAAGCCCGGCGCCTCAGCCGGCGCGCTGCAGGGCGAGCGGCAATTGGGCAAGCGGCAGGGGGGCGTGTTCCTTCACCTCCTCCATCACCGCATAGGTGCGGGTCTCCTTCACGCCGGGCAGGCTCAGCAGCACCTCGCCCAGGAAATGGCGATAGGCGCTCATATCCTTCAGACGCACCTTCACCAGATAGTCGAAGCCGCCGGCCACCATGTGGCATTCCAGCACCTCCGGCGCGCGGTTCACCGCCTCGGCGAAGCGGGAGAAGGCGTCGGGCGTGGTCTTGTCCAGCAGCACCTCGACAAAGGCGAGCAGGCCGAAGCCCAGCCGGTGCGGGTCCAGCCGGGCGCTGAAGCCGGTGACGTAACCCTCCTTCACCAGCCGCCGGAAGCGCTCGCTGGTGGTGGCCGGGGAGAGCCCGATCTGCTCGGCCAGCTCCAGATTGGTGATGCGGCCATCGCGCTGGATGATGCCCAGGATCCTGAGGTCGATCCGGTCCATTTTTCCCATTTCTTTCGGAAAATTCAGGGTTTGCCCTGATATCCTATGGCAGAACGGCCAAAACGTCACGTAGGGATCCGGCGCGGCACGGCGTAGCCTTTTCTTCCGATCCCGGCGGCCGCGCCGGAGCCTGGAGAGCCTGGATGCGCCCCGCCGACGCCCCTTCCCCCGCCCCCTTCGCCGCCTTCCTGGCCGATGCCGCGCCGCGCGACGCGCTGCGCCGCGCCATCACCGCCGCGACCCGCCTTCCGGAGCCGGACTGCCTGCCGAAGCTGATTGAGGCCGCCCGCCTCTCCCCCGCCGAGCGGCAGGCCAGCGGCGCCCTGGCGCGCCGGCTGGTGGAGGCGCTGCGCGCCAAGCCGCAGCGCGGCGGGGTCGAGGCGCTGGTGCAGGAATTCTCCCTGTCCAGCCAGGAGGGCATCGCGCTGATGTGCCTGGCCGAGGCCCTGCTGCGCATCCCCGACGCGGCGACGCGCGACGCGCTGATCCGCGACAAGCTCGGCCATGGCGATTGGCGCGCGCATCTCGGCCAGTCGCCTTCGCTCTTCGTCAATGCGGCGACCTGGGGGCTGGTGGTCACCGGCAAGCTCACGGGCCAGGGCGACAGCAGCCAGGGGCTGGGCGAGGCACTCACAAAACTGCTGGCCCGCGCCGGCGCGCCGGTGATCCGCCGCGGCGTCGACATCGCCATGCGGCTGATGGGCGAGCAATTCG
The DNA here is from genome assembly GCF_030818485.1 of Pseudoroseomonas cervicalis. Taxonomy (NCBI): domain Bacteria; kingdom Pseudomonadati; phylum Pseudomonadota; class Alphaproteobacteria; order Acetobacterales; family Roseomonadaceae; genus Roseomonas; species Teichococcus cervicalis. The sequence goes on from NZ_JAUTAJ010000001.1 coordinate 16,425, forward strand.
TCACCGGCCAGACCATCGACGCCGCCCTCTCGCGCGCCCGCAAGCTGGAGGCGAAGGGCTTCCGCTATTCCTACGACATGCTGGGCGAGGCGGCGATGAACGCCGCCGATGCGGCGCGCTATCTCGGCGATTATGAGAAGGCGATCCATGCGATCGGCACCGCCTCGGCCGGGCGCGGGCTGATCGAGGGGCCGGGCATCTCGATCAAGCTCTCGGCGCTGCATCCGCGCTATGCCCGCGCCCAGCGCGCCCGCGTGCTGGCCGAGCTGCTGCCGCGGCTGCAGGGCCTGGCGCAGCTCGCGCGCCGCTACGATATCGGCCTCAACATCGATGCCGAGGAGGCCGACCGGCTGGAGCTGTCGCTGGAGCTGCTGGAGGGCCTTTGCCAGGACCCGGCGCTGGCGGGCTGGAACGGCATCGGCTTCGTCGTGCAGGCCTATCAGAAGCGCGCGCCCTATGTGCTCGACTGCGTCATCGACATGGCGCGGCGCAGCGGGCGGCGCATGATGGTGCGGCTGGTCAAGGGCGCCTATTGGGACAGCGAGATCAAGCGCGCGCAGCTCGACGGCCTCGCCGATTTCCCTGTCTATACGCGCAAGATCCACACGGATGTTTCCTACCTCGCCTGCGCGCGCAAGCTGCTGGCGGCGCCGGACGCCATCTTCCCGCAATTCGCGACCCACAACGCGCTGACGCTCGCCGCCATCCACAGCATGGCCGACCCGGCGCGCTGGACGCCGGCGCAATACGAATTCCAGTGCCTGCACGGCATGGGCGAGCCGCTCTATGAGGAGGTGGTGGGGGCGGAGAAGCTGAACCGCCCCTGCCGCATCTACGCCCCCGTCGGCACGCATGAGACGCTGCTGGCCTATCTGGTGCGCCGGCTGCTGGAGAACGGCGCCAACACTTCCTTCGTCAACCGCATCCATGACAAGGCGGTGCCGGTCGCCGCGCTGCTCGAGGATCCGGTGGAGGCCGCCGCCGCGCTGAGCCCGGTCGGCCGGCCGCATGACCGCATCGCCGCCCCCCCTGCCCTGTTCGCGGATCGCCGCAATGCGCGCGGCTTCGACCTGGCCGATGAGGACGGGCTGGCCATGCTGGCCAGCGCCATGCGCGATGCCGCCGCGACGCCGCTGCGCGCCGCGCCGATGCCGCCCGCGCCCGGCGGCACGCTGCCCCCGCGCGAGATCCGCAACCCGGCCGATGCCGCCGATCTCGTCGGCCATGTCGAGGAGGCCGGCCCGGCCGCGCTGCACGCCGCGCTGGAGCGTGCCGAGGCCGCCGCCCCGGCCTGGGCGGCAACGCCCGCGGCGGACCGCGCCGCCCTGCTGGAACGCGCCGCCGACCTCATGGAGGCGCGCGCGCCCAAACTCTTCGCCACGCTGATCCGCGAGGCCGGCAAGTCGCTGCCCAATGCGGTGTCCGAGCTGCGCGAGGCGGTGGATTTCCTGCGCTACTACGCCACCCAGGCGCGCGCGCTGCAGGGTGAGGCGGCCCGCCCGCTCGGCCCGGTGCTGTGCATCTCGCCCTGGAACTTCCCGCTGGCGATCTTCACCGGCCAGGTCGCGGCGGCGCTGGCCGCCGGCAATGTGGTGCTGGCCAAGCCGGCCGAGGAGACGCCGCTGGTCGCCGCCCAGGCCATCGCCCTGCTGCACGAGGCCGGGCTACCCGAGGGCGCCGTGCAGCTGCTGCCCGGCGAGGGCGAGGTGGGCGCCGCGCTGGTCGGCGATGCGCGGGTGCAGGGGGTGATGTTCACCGGCTCCACCGAGGTGGCGCAGGCGATCCATCGCAGCCTGGCGCAGCGGCTCGGCCGCGATGGCCGCCCCGTGCCGCTGATCGCCGAGACCGGCGGGCAGAACGCCATGATCGTCGACAGCTCGGCCCTGCCGGAGCAGGTGGTGGCGGATGTGCTGGCCTCGGCCTTCGATAGCGCCGGGCAGCGCTGCTCGGCGCTGCGCGTGCTCTGTTTGCAGGAGGAGGCGGCGGAGCGCATCCTGACCATGCTGCGCGGCGCCATGGCGGAACTCTCGCTCGGCCGCACCGACGCGCTGTCCACCGATATCGGCCCGGTGATCAGCGAGGGCGCGCGCGCGGGCATCGAGGGCCACATCGCCGCGATGCGCGCGGCCGGCCGCCCGGTGCACGCCCTGCCGCTGCCGGAGGGCGCCGCGCGCGGGCATTTCGTGGCGCCGACGCTGATCGAGCTGGACAGTCTTTCCTCCCTCACGCGCGAGGTGTTCGGCCCCGTGCTGCATGTGCTGCGCTGGCGGCGCGAGGCGCTGCCCGATCTGCTGCGCGACATCGCCTCCACCGGCTATGCGCTGACCTTCGGCCTGCACACGCGGCTCGACGAGACGGTGGCCGCACTCACCGAGGCGGCGCCGGCCGGCAATGTCTATGTCAACCGCAACATCATCGGCGCCGTGGTCGGCGTGCAGCCCTTCGGTGGCCATGCCCTCTCTGGCACCGGGCCGAAGGCGGGCGGGCCGCTCTATCTGCGCCGCCTGATGGTGGAGGCGCCCGCCGAGCCGCCGCTGCCCGCCGCGCCCGCCCCGGCACCCGCGGCGCTCGGCTTCCGCGACTGGCTGGCGGCGAATGGCCAGACGGAGGCCGCCGCGCATTGCGCCGCCCAGGCGGCGCGCAGCCGGCTCGGCCTGGCGCTGGACCTTCCCGGGCCGGTCGGCGAGCGCAACCGCTATCTGCTGCAGCCGCGCGGCACGCTGCTCTGCCGCCCGGTGAGCGAGGCCGGGCTGTGGCGCCAGCTCGGCGCCGCTTTGGCCACCGGCAACCGCGTGGCGCTGCAGGCCGATTCTTTTCTGCTGGCGCGGGTGGAGGCGCTGCCGGAGGGGCTGCGCACCCGAATTGCGATCGCCGGCCCCGGCGTGCCGGCCGATTGCGATGCCGTGCTGGCGGAGGCCGAGGGCGCGGCGCTGCTCGCCCTGGCGGGCGCGCTGGCGGCGGCGGAGGGCGCGGTGCGCCCGCTGCTGGCCCTCAGCCCCGCCGCGCTGGCTGCCGGCGCCGACTACCCGCTGGAGCTGCTGCTGGCCGAGCGCTCCATCTCCATCAACACCGCCGCCGCCGGCGGCAATGCCAGCCTGATGCGGCTGGAGGCCTAGCGGGATCGCGGTCGGGGCGCCACGGCGCACCCGGCCGCTTCCCTGGCATGCGCCAAAGCGGGTTCATGTCTCGTCAAGGAACGACCCGCAGACAGGCGCATCGCCTGCCGCTAGGGACTCGCCATGGCCAGCTACAGCACCGCCTATTTCAACCTGCTCACCCCGAACGGGGATGGCAGCTACGGCATCAATTACAGCGTCACCCAGCCCTCCACCCTGACAGAGTTTGGCGCAGGCAATGCCACCCTCGCGCCGGGCGAGCAGCTGTCGCACAACATGTTCGGCATCGTCACCTATCTGGGCTATTCCGGCGATGGTGTCGTCGTGCTGCTGGACGATGGCGAAACCCATTTCCTGCTTTCCGAAACGCCGCGCAGCCTGTCCGACACCGTCACCCCGACCGCCGCGGACTACGCCATCTGCTTCCTGGCCGGCACCGCCATCGCCTGTGAGGGCGGCGAGCGCGCGGTGGAGGAGCTCGCCATCGGCGACCGGGTGCGCTGTGCCGATGGTTCGCTGCAGGCGGTGCGCTGGATCGGCCGGCAGAGCATCGTCAGCCGCTTCGCCGACCCTGCCCGCGCCGCGCCCATCCGCATCCGCGCCGGGGCCCTGGCCGAGGGGCTGCCGCAGCGCGACCTGCTGGTCTCGCCCGACCACGCGCTGCTGCTCGACGGGCTGCTGGTGCAGGCGCATGCGCTGGTCAATGGCCACAGCATCCGCCAGGAGCCCTGGCCGGCCGAGCGCTTCACCTACTACCATGTCGAGCTGGCCGCGCACGGGCTGCTGCTGGCCGAGGGCACGCCGGCGGAAAGCTTCGTCGACAACGTCACCCGCGCCCGCTTCGACAATCACGCCGAGTTCCTGGCCCTCTATGGCGCGAGACCGGAGCCGACCGGCGAGATGGCGCTGCCGCGCGTGAAGTCGCAGCGCCAGCTGCCCGCCGCGCTGCGCGCCCGGCTGGCGGCGCGCGCCGCGCAGCTCGCCCCGCTGGCCGAGGCCGCCTGACCGGCACCGGGCGGCGGATCGCCCCGCCGCCCGGCTCAGCCGCCGAATTCCTCCGCCCAGCCTTGCTGCTCGGCGAGCCCGACCACGGCCGCGAACTCGGCATAGCTCGCCATGGCGGGCGCGCGGGAGGCCGTGCTGCCCTCGCACCGCAGCGCGGCCAGCGTCTCGCCGATGGCGCGGATCGCGGTGAACAAGGTGGAGACGGCGTAGAGCGCCAGGCTGAACCCCATCTGCTGCAGTTCCTCGGCGCGCAGCGCGACGGTCTCGGTGCCGTCGACGATGCTGACCACCTTGGGGCCCGGCAGAGCGCGGGCGATCTCCTCCAGCTCGGCGAGGCGCTTCACGCCATCGACGAAGACCAGATCCACCCCCGCATCCTGGTAGCGCCGGGCGCGGTCCAGCGCCTCCGCCATGCCCATGGCCGGCAGCGCATCGGTGCGGCCGATCACCAGCAGCTTCTCCGCCCCGCGGGCGGCGAGCGCGGCGCGCAGGCGCAGCGCCGCCTCCTCGGCCGGCACCAGGCGGATGCCGGCCAGCTGGCCGCAGCGCTTCGGGCTCTGCTGGTCCTCCAGATGCAGGGCGGCCACCCCGGCCTGGGCGTAGTCCTGCACCGTGCGGCGGATGTTCAGCACGCCGCCATAGCCGGTGTCGGCATCGGCGATGACGGGGATGGTGACGGCGCGCGTCAGGTCGCGCGCCTGCGCCACCATCTCGCTGCCGCTCATCAAGCCGAGATCGGGCAGGCCGAGCCGCGCCGCATTGGCACCGAGCCCGGTCATGTAGAGCGCCGGGAAACCGGCCTGCGCGATCATGCGCGCGGTCAGCGCATCCGGCGCGCCCGGCGCCATCACCAGCCCCTGGGCCAGCGCGGCGCGCAGCGCCTCCGCCGGATGCGGCCTTGCCTGAGACATGTGTTCCTCCCATGCTTGCTTGGCCGCCAGCCTCACGCGGCGGGGCGGCGTGCGCAAGCGGGGGGGAGATCAGCGCGGCCGCGTCCAGGCGCCGCGCCACAGCGCAAGCGCCAGCGTGCTGCCATACAGCACCAGGCCAAGGGCGGCGGCGAGGAACAGCGCCGCCAGCGAGCCGGTGAGGTGCAGCGCCAGCCAGCCGCCGCCAAGCGCCACCACCATGCGCAGGAAGCCGCTGGCCAGCGGCCAGCCCAGCCGCCCGGCGCCCTGCGAGGCGAAGTAGAGCGCCAGCCCCAGCCCGAAGAAGCCATAGGCCGGCCCGACCAGCCGCAGATACAGGCTGCCGGTCTGCAGCATCGCCGGCTCGGCGCTGAACAGCGACAGCCAGGCGACCGGCCAGAGCGCGGCGAGCAGCCCGATCGTGCCGGTGATGAGGAAGGCAACGGCGCCGCCGGTGAAGGCGATGCGCAAGGCGCGCTGCGGCTGGCCGGCGCCGATATTGGTGCCGACCAGCGCCACCAGCGGCGCGCCCAGCCCGAAGGCCAGCGGCACCAGCAGATATTCCAGCCGCGCGCCGGTGCCGAAGCCGGCCACCGCGTCGCGCCCCGCCTGGGCGGCGACCATGCCGGTCAGCAGCGCGATGGTGACGTTGGTCTGCAGCGAGGAGACGGCGCCGACCGCGCCGATGCGCAGGATGTCGGCCAGCGGCGCCCAGCGCGGCCGCACCGAGCGCAGCCGCGCCAGGTTGCGTCCGGACAGCACATACCAGCCGAGCACGACAACCCCCATGACGTAGAAGGCGACCAGCGCCAGCCCGCCGCCGGCGATGCCGAAGCCCGGCAGCGGGCCGAGCCCGTAGATCAGCAGCGGCGAGAGCGGCACCAGCAGCGCGACGCCGGCGCAGATCACCAGCGCCGGCACCAGCATGTTGCCGGTGCCGCGGATCACGCTGGCCAGCCCGTTCATCAGCCAGAGCAGCGGATTGCCCAGGAAGACGATGTCGGAATAGGCCAGCGCCGCCTGCAGCGCCCCGCCCTCCGCCCCCATGGCGCGGTACAGCGCCTCGCCCCAGAGCAGCATGGCCAGGGAAAAGAAAAGGCCGATCGCCGTGCTGGCCAGCAGCGCGTGCAGCACCAGCGCATCGGCGGCATCCCGCCGCCCGGCGCCCAGCGCCCGGGCGATGGCGGAGGAAATGCCGCCGCCCAGCGCGCCGGCCGAGATCATCTGCATCAGCATCACCGGCGGGAAGACCAGCGCCATGCCGGCCAGCGCATCGGTGCCCAGGCGGGCGATCCACCAGGTCTCGATCAGGCCCGTCGAGGCCTGGGCCAGCATGATCAGCAGGTTGGGCCAGGCCATGCGCAGCAGCATGGGCAGGATCGGGTCCTGCAGCATGCGCCGGGTGCGCGGGTCGAGGGCGCGGGCCGGCGGGGGCGGCGCCGCCCCTGCCTCCACCAGGCCGGCGGCGGCCGGCAGCACCGCGCTCACGCCGCGGCCGGCAGGTAGCGCGGCGCCGGGGTGTCGCGCGACAGGTTGGGCGCCAGGGCCAGCCGCGCCGCCTCCACCGCCTGCCAATCGGCGAGCTCGGGCAGGGAGGGGATGGTGACCAGCTCCCCGGCATCCAGCCCGGCCAGCGCGGCATCGACCATCGCCTCCGGCGCCATCACCATCCCGGCGGGGAAGCTGGCGAGGTCGACGCCCGCGCTGTCCCAGATCGGGGTGCGGGTGGCGCCGGGCAGCACCGCCTGCACCCGCACGGCGCTGCCCTGCAGCTCCGCCGCCAGCCCCTGGCTCAGCACCAGCAGGAAGGCCTTGCTGGCGGCATAGGCGCCGTTGAACAGCTCCGGCGCCACGGCCAGCACCGAGGCGATATTGACCAGCGTGCCGCCGCCCCGCGCCTGGAAGGCCGACGCCGCCGCCTGCGCCAGCCGCGCCGCCGCCAGCACATTGAGCTGCAGCATGGCGCCGAGCCGCGCCGGATCGGTCTGCAGCACGCCGCCCGCCTGGGCCATGCCGGCATTGTTCACCAGCAGGGTGATGGCGGCATCGTCGCGCAGCCTGGCGGCCAGCGCCTCCACCGCCGCCGGGTCCTGCAGATCGGCGGCCAGGGTCTCGACCTGGCGGCCGGTCTCGCGGCGCAGCCGCCCGGCCAGCGCCTCCAGCCGCGCGGCGCCGCGGGCGACCAGCAGCAGGTCATGGCCGCGCCGCGCCAGGCGCTCGGCATAGACGGCGCCGATGCCGGAGGAGGCGCCGGTGACCAGGGCAATATTGGAGGGGGAGGACATGGGAGGACTCCGCGACGGGTTTTGATGGCGATCGTAATCTTTGACATTGATGGCGAGCGCCACTAAATCCTGTCAAGCGGTTTCACGCCGCATCGCAGCAGGAGGCAGGCCATGCGGGTGTCCCGCGAACAGGCGGCGGAGAACCGGGCGCGCATCCTGGAACAGGCCTCGCGGCTGTTCCGCGAGCGCGGCCTGTCGGGGGTCGGCGTCGATGCGCTGTCGGAGGCGGCGGGGCTGACCCATGGCGGGCTGTACAGCCGCTTCGGCTCGAAGGAGCGGCTGGCGGCGGCGGCGCTGGAGGCGGCGCTGGAGCGCGGCCTGCTCCACCGCATCGGCAGCGAGGGCGGGCCGGAGCCGACGCTGGAGGCGGTGCTGGCGCGCTATCTCTCGCCCACGCATCGCGACGCGCCGGGCCAGGGCTGCGCCATGGCGGCGCTGGGCTGCGAGGTGTCGCGCCAGCCCCCTCCGGTGCGCCACGCCTTCACCGAGGGGCTGCGCCGCAAGATCGCGCCGCTGGCCGCGCTGCTGCCGGGCGGCAAGGGCCGGGCCCGAGAGGACCAGGCCCGAAAGGACCAGGCCAGCGAGGATCAGGCCCGGGAGGATCAGGCCCTGGCGCTGATGGCCGGCCTGGTCGGCGCCATGATGCTGGCGCGCGCGGTGGATGATCCGGCGCTGTCCGACCGCATCCTGGAGGCCAGCCGCGCCGAATGGCGGCGCCGGCTGGCGGCGGCGGAGGACGCCGCCTGACGGCCAGGCTCAGCCGCCGAGGCGCGTGACCTCGCCGGCGCCGATCACCGCGCCATTGTCCAGCACCAGCTGCAGCGTGCCATTGCTGTCGCGGCGCAGCTCCGTCACCTTGCCGCTCATCGTCAGGCTGCCGGCGGTCTGGCGCTTGCCGGTCTCGTCATCGCCGACCACGCGGGCGGTGTAGCGGCCCGGCGTCAGCGCATTGCCATTGCCGTCCTTGCCGTCGAAATTCAGCTGGTTGGTGCCGGCGGTCAGGTTCACCCGGCGCAGCACGTCGCCGCGCGCATCCAGCACCTCAAGCCGCAGATTGCGCAGCGTGCCGCTGGCGACATCGATGGTCAGCGGCACGCTGCCGCCGCCCTCGGGCACGCTCACCGTCTCCGACTGCGTCTTCACCGCCTTGCCGAGCAGCGCAGCATTCTCCGCCAGATTGGCCTGGCCGGAGAGGGTGGCGGCGATGCCCTGCAGCAGCGTGTTGGTCTTGGTCTGCTGCTCCACCTGGGAGAATTGCGCCAGCTGCGCCACGAATTGCGTCGCATCCGTGGGGTTCATCGGATCCTGGAACTGCATCTGCGCCGTCAGCAGCTTCAGGAAGCGGTCGAAATCGGCGCTGCTGGCGCTGGGCAGCTGGGTGGTGGGCGGCGTATTGCTGGTCAGCGCCGGTGTGGTGGTGCTGGTGTTGGCGGCGGCGCTGGTGGCACCGACAGGGCTGGTGGTGGCCATGGCTGGGTCTCCCGGCGATGCGCGGCTCAGGCGATGAGGTCGATCAGGCTGTCGGAAGGCGGGCGGCGCGGCGCCCCGCCCGCTTCCGCCCCGGCCTCGGCGGCGGCCTCGCCGCCGGCCTGGCCGAGCCGCGCGGCGAGCTCCGCCTCAGCCTCCTGCCGCGGCAGCGCGCCATGCTGCAGGTCGAGGCCCGACTGGCCGAGCTGCAGCCCGGCCTGCTCCATCTGCTGCAGCAGGCCCGGCCGGTCCTGGCGCAGCGCCTCGAAGGTGTCGGCGCGCTCGGCGGCCATCACCACCTGATGCACCTGGCCCTCGCGGAAGGTCAGCCGCAGCTCGACCTTGCCGAGCTCCGGCGGGTTCAGCGCGACGGAGACCGTCTCCTCCCCCTGCTCGGCCGCCCGGCTCAGGCGCAGCACCAGCTGCGGCCCGGCCTCGGCGGCGATGCGCTGCAGATGCGGCGGCGCGGTGGGCACCGTGAAGGCGGGGGCCGCCGCCGCGGCGGCCGGTGCGGCCCCGGCCGGCGGCGGAGCGACGGGCCAGGGCGGCGGCTCGGCCGGGCGGGCGGCCAGCGCGGGCACGGCCTCCTCGCGCAGCGGCGGCAGGGGTTCGGGCGCCGCGGCCTCGGCCCGCGCGGCGGCGGCCGCGCCCGGCGCCGCCGGGACGGCCGGCGGCAGCGGGTTCTCCGGCGGGGCGGGCGTTGCGCTGCCGGCCGGATCGGGGCGCGGCGCGGCGGCCGGCCGCGCGGTGCCCCCCGGCGGCATGGGGGTGGCCAGGGCGGTTGCCGGGAGGGCGGCCAGAGGGGCGGCCAGCGGAGCGGCCATGGCCGGCGGCGGCGAGGCCTCCGCCGCCGCGGCGGGCGGCAGGCCGGTGGGCAGGACGGCGGCGGCCAGGGTGGCCGCGGCCTGCTGCGCCTCCGCCGCCGGGGCGGGCGGCGCCGCCGGCAGGCCGGGCAGGGCCGGCTCCGGCGCGCGGCCGTTTGTCGCGGCCGGGCCGGGCTGCCCGGCGGCCGGGGGCGCCGCCGGCAGGGGCAGGCCGGGCGGCGCCTCGGCCAGGGCGGCCGGCGCGGCGGGCAGTGGCGCCGGGTCGGGGAGCCCACGGACCGGCGCGGTGCCAGGGGATGAGGCAGCGGCGGGTGCGGCCGGCGGCACGGCGGGGCGCGCGACCGGCATGGCGGCAAGGATGGCCGGCGCGGCGGCATCGCCAGCCGGCGCCTCGGCCGCAGGGGCGGCGCCGGAGAGGGCGGGCGGCAGCGCCGCCAGGCCGGGCAGCAGCGACGCATCCGGCGCCGCGGCCTGCAGGGCCGGGACCGGCGGCGGCGCGGGCAGGTCGGCCAGGGCCTCCGGCTCGGCCGGGGGCGGCGCGGGCGGCCAGCCGGAGGGGCCCGGCCATTGCCGCAGCGCGGCGAGCTGCCCCGCCTCCTCCGCCGCGGCCGCCAGCAGATCCCAGGGCAGGCCGGACTGGGCCAGGTCGGGCGGCGCCGCTGGCTCGGGGGGGGCAGCGGACGGGCCGGCGGACGGGCCGGCGGAAGGTGCGGCGAGCGCGGCGGGCGGCGCCGCCGCGCCGGCGGCGAGGCCCGGCGGCGCGCCCTCCGGCCCGGCCATCACCCCGGCCAGCAGCTGGGCGAAGCCGGGCAGGCCCGCCCCCGCCGGGGCGGGCTGGCCGGGTGCGCGCGGGACGTCGCCCTGGATGGGCGGGCGGCCGAGGCCGGCCATCTCGGAACCGATCGCTGGAGCCATGGAGTTCTTCCCTGTCGCGCCGCCAGGGCGGCGGAGATCTGGCGCGATGGCGCCAGGGGCGGCGGAAGCCTGGCGCGACGGCGCCAGGGGAGGCATGCGGCGGATCGGCGGCAGCGCCGCCGGGCGGTCAGCCGAACAGGTCGTCGACGGCGCTCTGGCCCAGCCCGCCCTGGGCGGAGGAGCTCGGCCCGTTCAGCAGATGGCTGTCATTGCGGCCATCCTTCGGCGCCTCCCAGACCTCGCTGCTGGCTTCCTCGGGCTGGATGCCCATCAGCCCGACCAGCGTGGTCACCCGCGCCTCGACGGCGCGCATGGTGGAGAGGATCTTGCGCAGCCGCTGGCCGGTGATGTCCTGGAAGGCGCAGGCGAGGACGATGCTGGTGGCGGCGTCGTTCACCTCGGCCAGGTCGGCGCGGGTGTCGGTCGAGGTGCCGGCATAGAGCCGCCCCGCCGCCGCCTGGGCACGCTCGGCCTGGCGCAGGATCTCGAAGGCGGCGCCCTCGGTGTCGACCACCACGGCGTCCAGCGTGTCGCCGAGCCCGACCGGCGGCGGCGAGAGGCCGATCACCTCGGCCCGCGTCTCCGCCAGCAGCTTCGACATGCCGCGCATTTCATCCAGTGCCTGGGCCAGCTTGTCGATCGAGGCCGCATCCCCCGCCGAGCCCAGGCCCAGCAGCTTGTCGACCTCGCCGGCGATGGCCGCGGCATGCCCGGAGATGCGGGCCAGCCCGGCAGCGGGCGATGACGTCTGGCTCACGCTGCCCCCTCAACCCACGACGGATGCGATCTTCGCCCTCAGCGTTTCCGCCGTGAACGGCTTCACGATGTACTGCGAGGCGCCGGCCTGCTTGGCGGCCACGACGTTTTCCGTCTTGCTCTCGGCCGTCACCATGATGAAGGGCATCTTGGCGAGATTCGCATCGCCGCGAACCTCCTTCAGCAGCTCCAGCCCGGTCATCGGCTCCATGTTCCAGTCGGAGATGACCAGGTCGTAGCGCGAGACTTTGATCTTCTCGAGCGCCTCAGCGCCGTTCCCCGCCTCCTCGACATCCTTGTAGCCGATCTGGTCGAGCAGGTTTCGCACGATGCGCCGCATGGTCGGGTAGTCGTCGACAACCAGGATTCTCACGCGCCGGTCCCCCTTCTGCGTTCCGGCCGCATCTTTCGCGCCGCCTCCGATTTTTCGCAAGAAGTTTTGCGCACGCGCTGCGCCTCGCACCGGCCTCCGCCGGCCGCGCTCTCAGCCGCCGAACCAGGCGGCATTGCCCAGGCGCTCGGACCCCACGCGCTCCGGCGCGCCGGCACCACCCGCCTCCGCCGGCAGGCAGAGCTGCGACAGCCCCCAGCAGGGCACCAGCAGCCGCACCGGCGCGCCGCAGGCCTGGGCCAGGCCGCGCGCCAGGCGCAGCGCCGCCGCCGGGCCGCCCGGCGCCACCTCGGCCAGGCCGGCCAGCAGCGCCGCATCGCTGCCGCCGGCGCGCATCTCGCGATCGGCGCCGAGCAGCCGCAGCGCATAGGGGCCGCTGCGCGGGTCCTCGGGCAGCAGCAGCGCCGCCGGGTCGGCGGAGAGGGCCGGGCGCGCGGCGCGCAGGAAGGCGTGGCGCCGCGCCGGCCGCCAGGCCTCGCCCCAATCGGCGGCGGCGATGCCGAGCAGCAGCGCCGCCTCGGCTTCGGCCAGCAGCGCCGCGGCGCGCGGCCATTGCTCCAGCGCGGCCAGCCCGGCCGGCCGGTCCCAGGGCGAGGCGAAGCCGCCCGGCAGCAGCCCGACCGCATCGGCCAGCCGGCTGGCCAGGCAATCCTCGCCATCGGTCCAGCAGGCGATCAGCGCGTAGCGCAGCCGGTCGCTCACCTCATTGCCCAGCAGCTCGTCCAGATGCGCGAACAGCCCGGTGGAGAAGAGCGGGAAGCGGTCATCCCCCTCCGGCAGGTCCCAGGCCTCGGGCGAGAGCGGCGCGCCATCGCGCGGCAGCGCCTCGCCGGCGACGCTGGCGCCCAGCGCCAGCTCCGGCGGCGCCGGCGCCATGCGCCAGGCGACGGCCCCGCCGGGGCACCAGCGCAGCAGCGCCGGCCCCTCCCAGCCCAGCGCGCGCGGCAGCAGCGGCGCCAGCGCCGCGCCCTCGGGCAGCAGCGTCATCGCCTGGGCGGCGGCGGCGGGCGGCAGGCCGGGGCGATGGCTGAGCCCGGCCGGGCCATGCACCACGCTGGACAGGCCGGAGCAATGCGGCAGCAGCCGGCGCAGCGCATCCAGCGCCGCCCCCTGCAGCGCCGCGGCCGAGCCCGGCTCGGCCAGCAGCACCCGCCCCCCCTGGCGCAGCGCCAGTGCGCCGCCCGGCAGCACCAGCAGCCCCTCGGCGCGGTCGGCCAGCGGCACCCGGCAGGCCAGCTCGCGCACCGCCGCCCGCTGCGCCGCCTCGCCCAGCCGGCGCAGCCTGGCGTCGAACTGGCGCAGCATCGCCATGCCCTCCCCGGTGCCGAGATCCAGCCCTGGCGTCCGGCCGAAAGGCGTGTCGGCCAGGGGGGCGGGCGGCGTGGCGAGCGGAGCGGCCGGGGGGATCATGGCGCCTTTCTCCCGCATGGGTTGAGGAATCAGCTACACATTTCCCGCGCGCCCCGTCAACGAACTCCGCCACGCCGCGAATGGCGACGTTCTGCGAAAAATCATGGACGAGGGCAGGGCCGGCATGGCAGAGAGCCAGGGTCGATCGCTTCAGGAGAAGCCGGATGCAGATCAACCGACGCGGCCCGGGCGAGGCCAGCCTTGTCGAGGAGGGGCGCGAACTGCTCGACCTCGTCGCCGCCGAGGCCAGCGAGGCCGAGTTCGATGCGCTGGTCGAGCGGCTGGCGGCGCTGCTCGCCGCCGGCCCCGGCCTGCCGCGCGTGGCGCTGAGCTACCAGGGCGGGCTGCTCGGCCCGGTGCTGGCGGAGCTGCCGCTGCGCCTGATGGTGCTGGAGGAGGACCCGCAGGACGAGCCGCCGCTGCGCCTGCTGCAGCGCGAGGTGGCGGCCGACCCGGCCGCGCTGGCCGCGCTGATCGGCCAGGCGGAGCGGCGCATCGCCGCCCTGCCGCGGCCCCCCCTGCCCGGCGGCGCGCCATGAGCGCCGCCCCGCGCCAGGCGCGGCTGGAGCTGGATGCGGCGCTGCGCCAGCCGCTGCCGCGCGACGCGGCCGAGGCGCTGGTGGCGCTGCTGGCCGGCCGGCTGCCCCGCCCCGCCCCCTGCCACGCGCTGTTCCGCTGGCCGGAGGCGGCGCTGCTGCTGACCGGGGAGAGCCTGGACCATCTGACCGGCGGCTCGCGCATCCTGCAGGAGGAGGACGGGCCGCATCTGCTGGCCTCGGCCAGCCTGCCGCCGCTGCGCGGGCTGCTGGAGGCGGCGCTGGACTGGCTCTCGCCGCTGCTGCGCGCCGAGCCCGGCGCGCTGCTGGGCTATATCGTGCCGCCCGGCAGCCACCGGCACGATCTGCGGCTGCTGGCCTGGGACGGGGCGCGGCTCCGCCTGCTGGGGAAGCTGCCCGAGCCGGAGGAGGGCGATTGCAGCCCTGAGGCCTTCCGCCAGGCGGCCGGCCTGCCGGCGCCGGAGGCGCCAGCCGCGCAGCTGGCGCCGGCGATGCGCCGGGTGGTGCTGGCGCAGCTGGCCCGCCGCGCCTTGCCGGTGGCCCAGGCGCGGCTGGACGGCGCCTATCGCGGCCCGGCGCAGTTCCGCGCCTGGCTGGCCGAGGCCGCCGCGCAGCGGCACGGCTTCACCACCCGGGTGGCGCCGCTGCTCAGCGCCGCCTGATTCGCCTGCCGCCACGCGTGGCGGCAAAATCGATTTCTCTTGCGAAAAACTTCGAAGCCCTCTATCCGGATCAGGCGCTCATGCGAAATTTCCCGGAAGCCTCATGGCGGGGCGTTCCGGGCCCCGCAGGCGCCGGCAGAAGGCAGGCGAGACCATGCAGGACAGCACCAGGGCGGCGCCCCTCCACGACACGCTGCGGCTGCGCGGGCGCAGCTGCCCCTTCCTGACGCTGGAGATCGGCGCCGGCGACGCGGCGGAGCTGGAGGCGGCGCTGGCCGCGAGGCTCGCCGCCAGCGCCAGCTTCTTCCGCCACGCCCCCGTGCTGCTGGAACTCGGCGCCCTGCCGGAGAGCGCGGCGCCGCGCCTGGCCGGGCTGATCCAGGCGGTGCGGCGCATGGGGCTGGTCCCGGCCGCCTTCCGCGGCGCCCGCCCGGCGGTGGAGCAGGCGGCGCTGGCCGCCGGCCTCGGCCGCATGCTGGAGGCCGAGCCGCGCCAGGAGCTGGCCGAGCCCTGCACCCGCCGCCCCAGCGTCGTCGTCACCGAGCCGGTGCGCTCCGGCCAGCGCATCTACGCGGCGGAGGCCGATCTGATCGTGCTGCATTCCGTCTCGCGCGGGGCGCAGCTGCTGGCCGATGGCTGCATCCATGTCTATGGCGCGCTGCGCGGCTCGGCCAGCGCCGGCATCGCCGAGGATCCGCATGCGCGGATCTTTGCGAAAATCATGGACCCAGAGCTGGTCTCGATCGCCGGGCTGTGGCTCGGCGCCGAGGAGATCCCCGAGGCATGGGTCGGCCGCCCCGCCCAGCTCGCGCTGCGCGAGGGCGGGCTGCGCTTCGCCCCCCTGCCCTGACGCCCACCAGAACGACCCGACAGACGAAGCCCGACAGACGAAGCCCGATAGACGAAGACAGGGAGAACCCGATGTCCGCGACCGTCATCACCATCACCTCCGGCAAGGGCGGGGTGGGCAAGACCACCACCACCGCCGCCTTCGGCGCGGCGCTCGCGCTGCGCGGCCACCGCGTCTGCGTGGCCGATTTCGATGTGGGCCTGCGCAATCTCGACCTCGTCCTCGGCATCGAGAAGCGGGTGGTCTACGACTTCCTGCATGTGGCGAGCGGCCAGGCCAAGCTCGGCCAGGCGCTGATCCGCGACAAGCGGATCGACAATCTCTACGTGCTGGCCACCTCCCAGACGCATGAGAAGGACGCGCTGACGGCCGAGGGCGTGGCGCGGGTGATGGCCGAGCTGCGCCAGGAATTCGACTACATCCTGTGCGACAGCCCCGCCGGCATCGAGCATGGCGCGCTGATGGCGCTGTACCACGCCGACCACGCCATCGTGGTCTGCAACCCCGAGGTCAGCTCGGTGCGCGACGCCGACCGCATCCTGGGCTTCGTCGCCGCCCGCTCGAAACGCGCCGAGGAGGGGCGCGAGCCGGTGCGCGAGCATCTGCTGGTCACCCGCTTCGACCCCGAGCGGGTGAAGCAGGGCGAGATGCTGCCGCTCTCCGACATCCAGGACATCCTCTCGGCCGAGCTGCTGGGCGTCATCCCGGAGAGCAAGGCGGTGCTGAAATCCTCCAATGCCGGGCTGCCGGCGAGCCTGGACGACAGCACCGATGCCGGCCGCGCCTATCGCGAGGCGGTGGGCCGGTTCCTGGGCGAGCAGCGCAGCCCGATCCGCCTGCCCGCCGGCCTGCCGGCGGCCGCCATGGTGGCGGAGCTGGCCGAGCCGCGCGGCTTCCTGCGGCGGCTGTTCCGCTTCGCCTGAAGGAAACCGGACATGTCCCTGATCGCCCTGATCCATCGCCGGCGCGGCAGCGCCGGCATCGCCGCCGCCAGGCTGCGCCGGCAGATCACCGCCGACCGCCTGGCGGTGTTCGGCGACGACATCACCCAGCGCATCCAGGATGCCTGCCTGCGGGAGATCCGCAAGCTGGCGCGCGGCGGCCATGTGCGGGTGAAGATCGGCAGCTCGCCCACGCTGGAGCTGCGCGAAATCGATATCGACCTGACCCCTGGACGCTAGGAGATGCGATGCTGATCTCGGCCTCCCAATGCCGCATGGCGCGCGCCGCCCTCGGCATGAGCATGCGCGAACTCGCCGCCGCTGCCGGCGTCTCGGTCAACACGCTGAGCCGCATCGAGGGCGATGGCAATGTCACCAGCCGGACGCTGGCCAAGGTGCAGGACATCCTGGCGCAGAGCGGCGTGGTGTTCCGCCGCGACGGCTCGGTGACGGTGCAGAGCGCGCTGCACAACTGAGCGGCGCCGCAGGGCTTGGCGCCGCAGAAGGCGGCGCGGCAGCCGCGGGCCGAAGCCCGCGGTCCTGGCTGGCGGAAGCGCCGGCCGCTGATGGGAGGGTGGGGGAAGAATCCCCTGCCCGCCCCTTCCCCTTCTGCCGCTCGGCCCGCCTCAGGCGGCGCGGCGACGCCCCGCGACGGCCGGCTTCGGCGCCGCCTCCGCCATTTCGGCCGCACCCTCCACCGCCTCGACATCATCCTCCTCGAGCAGCGGCATGCTCTCGAGCGGCGTCAGCGCGGTGATGTTGGTGGTGGGGTAGAAGGCGACCAGCCAGGATTTCAGCGGCGTCTGCCCGGCGGGCTTCGGGAAGCCCTTGTCCAGCGCGCGGCGCAGCCGCGGGTCGATCAGCGCGATGCCGTAATCCGGCAGGCTGCGCTTGTGCGTGGCATAGGCGGCGAGCTCCGCCTTGAAGCGGCGCAGATCCTGCGTGGTGCCGACGCGGTTGCGCAGCTTGGACAGCCCCATGCGGAAGCCGCCCGGCGGGCCGCTGCGGGCGATCTCATAGAGCCGCTTGGCCACCGGCGGCAGCTCGAAATATTTCGGGCTGTAGGTCAGGAAATGCTTGTCCTGCACGATGGCGCGGAACAGCCAGGCGCAGAGGGTCAGCTCCACCGCGCGCATCTGCTTCTGCCCGTCGCGGCCGCGGCGGTAGAGGATCTTGTATTCGTCGAGCCAGCCGAAGCCGCGATCCTCGCCCTCGCCGCCGGTCTCGATATTGGTGCGCACGAAGGTCGATTTCAGCCGCGCCAGCGATTCCTCGAGCCGCTCATAGGCCGAGCCGCCCGGCGTGCTGCCGGTGGTGATGAAGAAGTCATGCGCGGTGAAGGTGATGCGGGCGGATGGCGCCTCGCCGCGGTTGATCTTGTCGGCGATGAGCGAAGCCGAATAGACCAGCAGCTCCTTGTCCCAGATCGAGGCGACGCCGTGCTTGGTGCCGACCACCTCGATCCAGGTCTTGCCATCATCGTAGCGGGGCAGCTCGGTCTCCTTTTCCCGCCGCAGCGAGAAGAAGTTGTAGACCATGGTGTTGCGGTCGCCCTTGACCTTGCCAACCAGCGGGCTGTCGGTCGGGCCGAAATTGAAGGCCTGCTGATCGTCCATGCCGCGTCCACGCCTCCTGCGCCTCCGTTTTGGACGAGCCCGCGGCGCGATGCCAGCCTTGCCTGCTGCCCTGTCGGCGTGGCGACGAGTCTTTTTGCCGCGCCCCCTCGTCGTGACGCCGACACTGCGGGTCGGGCGGCCGCGCGGCACTTGTCCACAGGCTTCCCTCGTCGTGACGCCGACAGGCGGCGCGCTCCTCGTCGCCACGCCGACACAGCGTCGTCCTTTGGCCGACGCGGACTCGGCGCCACGCCGTCACGGACTCGGCCCGACACCGACGCATCCTCGTCGGAACGCCGACGAATTTCTCCGCAGATCACTGAAAGTAAAAGGGTTTTCGGCCACCATAACCTTGTGACCTGATAACTCTGCAACTGCTGTGACACGCTAGAAGGGCAGAGAGGGACAGCGCGCACGGCGCGCCTGGCCGCCCTGCCCGGGGGCCGGTGCGCGGGTGCGTCGGCGTAAGGACGAGTCCAGTCCGGCCATGAAGGGCAAAATATCAACCTCGGGTTGATTTGCGGTCGGCGCAATCGATCCGGAAGTAAAAGCCGGCCATGGACAACCGCGATAGCTCGTCGTGACGCCGACACGCCCCGCGGCCGAGAAAAGCCGCGTCGAATATTTCGGTTCGATCATGACAAAGGAGTCCCAGCGGCGCGAGCACCCGGCGGGCGGCTATGCGAAAAATCTTGAAGCGGGCGAATCGATGCGCGACAATGCCGCCGCCGCGCCCCCCGCGGCCCTGACGGGAGAACCCCCCATGCTCGACGGTCGGCTGATCGGCCCGCTCCTGCTGCTGCTGGGCAGCGGCTTCCTGATCTTCCCTGAGGCCTTCCTGCCCTGGCTCAGCCTGCAGGAGGGCGCGCTGGCCGGTTTCGCCAGCATCGCGCTTGGCCTCGCGGCCTCGCTGGTGGGCTGGCGCGGCGAATTGGCCGATGCCTCCTTCCACGCCCATGCCGCAATGCGGCATATGGCAGCCGGGCGCGGCAGTGCCGGCCCCGCGAAGCGTCTGCGCATCCGCATCCGCTGCGCGCGTTAATGAGGTCGGCGCCAGGACAGGCCCCGCAACGGGGTGGCGCCGTCAGCCCTGCATGGAAGGACGACAGATGAGTGATCCCCTGAACGGCCGCGAGATCTGGGTGGTCTGGGGCGGGGTCTTCCGGGATACCAGCTTCCAGGATCTGGAAGAGGGCACGGAAGAGCTGCACGGTCCCTTCCACAGCGAGGCGGCGGCCGAGAAGGTGTGGCTCGAGCGCATGCGCCGCATGGTCGACATCGCCTCGCACCGGCTGTTCGTGCTGCGCGCCGTCCCGGTGCCGGGCAAGGCCGGCTGATGCCCGCCCTCCCGGCCCTGCTGCTGCGGAGCGCGCCCCGGCGTGACGCAGGGGCGGCCGGGACCGCCTGGCTGGCGCCCTGCCGCGCGCTGACCCGGCAGATCGGCCAGGGCTGGCGGGGCCTGGCAGCCCCCCTGCCCCGGGCCGTCTCGCGGCTCGCCCCGCCGCAATTCTGGCGCGAGCGGGCGATCGAACGCGCCATGGACGCCATGGCCGCGCGCGTGGCGCAGGCGGAGCTCGCCCTGCTGCGCGAACAGCGGCAGAGCCGGCAGCAGGCGCAGCGGGCCGAGCAGGCCGAGGCCGCCCTGGTCCGGCTGCAGGACATGCTCGACCAGCTGCGGCGCGAGCAGCGCGAGCGCAACCCCGCCTGACGGGCTAGCCCTGGAACAGCTTCGCCAGCCGCGCCGCCCGCTCGGCGGGGGCGAGCTGCAGCAGCGGGGCCGGCCGGGCCGTGGCGCCGGCGGGACCGGCGGCGGCGGCGGCCTCCTGATGGCGCCAGGCGAGGCCGAGCCCGGCCAGCAGCAACAGCATCAGCGACAGGGTGGCGAGGCGGAGGGGCATGGCGGTCACCTGGGCGGCGGCCCGGGGCGGGCCTGTCGCGCGGGCCCATATTAACCATCCGTCAATAAAAAGCGACAAGCCTTAAAAATGAGGCACCGGCCCTGCGGCAGACGCACGCCGTTGCGGTAACCTGTCCGTGATCGGTCGCGCCCCGCATCCAGGCAGGATACCGGAGCGGGGCGGCCGCTGGAGCCCGAGTGGATGGACCTGACGCAGGTGCCGCGCTTCATCGCGCCGCATTTCATCGAGATCGAGGGAAGCGCCGACATCCCAGGCCCGGTGCGCCGGGCCTGTTCCTTCACCACCGCAGCCCCGGGCTGGCCGCGCGATGCCGAGGGCGCGACGCACCGGCATCGCTGCGAGCTGCGCTCGCTGAGCGGCCGCTGGCAGGAGGCGGGTCCGGTCGCCTGGCGCACCGAGACCTGGCCCTGCGAGGCGAGCCTGGGCGAGGCCGCGCAGCTCAGCGAGGGCACGGCGCCCGATCTGATGCATGCGATCGCCGCCGCCCTGGGTGCGGCCCATATGCCGCCGCAGCCCGGCCAGGCGCATCGCGCCGCCGTGCTCTGCGTGGCGCCGGGCTTTGTCGAGATGCAGCGCGAAGCCGGCCTGCCGCGCATCTGGACCAGCGCGCATCTGAGCGCCGCCGGTCCGGTCTCCGCCACCCAGCCCTGGACGCATCTGCTGACCGCCTTCATCCGCGAATGGCCGGGCCGGCAGGGCAGCGCCTATCGCTGCGAGCTGGAGACCCTGCCCTATGCCGCGGTGATGCCGGGCCTGGCGCCGGCCGCCGCCACGCTGAGCGAGACCGTCACCTGGGAGGCCGCCACGCTGGAGGCGGCGATGCAGGGCTGCCTGTCGCGCATCTTCGCCCCGCGCGTGGTCGCGCCGGAGCCCGGCTACGGCGCCGATTGAGGATCAACCGTCAACGTTGCAAGTTGACGTTGACGGCGGTGTGCCGCTTTGGCAGCTTCCGGCCCGGCGGGTTCTGACGTCAGAATCCCGCCCGGATCGCTGGGGGGCGGCATGGACGGGGACGCGCTGCGCAGGCTGCGCCAGCAGCTGAGGCTGAGCCAGTCGGAGCTGAAGGAGGCGCTGAACACGGCGCTCGGCCGCAGCTATGACAAGCCGCGCATCTCGCGCTGGGAGAATGGGCGCGAGCCGATCCCGGAGGAGGTGGCGCGCAGCATCGCCGCCCTGGCGGATGCCAGGCCGCGCCATGCCCGCATCCTGGTGCTGGCCAACCAGAAGGGCGGCGTCGGCAAAACGACGTCGGCGCTGAACCTGGCCTGCGGCCTGGCCCGGCAGGGGGAGCGCGTGCTGCTGGTCGATCTCGACCCGCAGGCCACCGCCTCGGTCGCGCTGCTGGCCGCCGGCCATGTCGAGGCCTGGCGCCAGGGCCGCACCATGGCCCATGTCATCCTGCGCGACCAGCCGGTGGAGCAGGCCATCCTCGGCCATGACGACCCGCTGCTGGCCGGCCGCGCCCCCTTCGACCTGGCGCCGAGCCATATCGAGCTGGCCGAGACCGATGGGCGGCGCGAGCCCGGCTTCGATGTCGCGCTGCGCGAGGCGCTGGAGGCGGTGCGCGGCCGCTACGACACCATCCTGATCGACGCGCCGCCCAATCTCGGCATGCTGACGGTGATGGGGCTGGCGGCGGCGGATGCCGTCATCATCCCGGTGCGCACCGAACCCTATGACAGCATGGGCGTCGGCCTGATCCTGTCGACCATCGGCAAGGTGCAGCGGCGGCTGAACCCGGCGCTGCGGCTGGCCGGCATCCTGCCGACGCAGTATGGCGCCCGCAAATCGGTCGATCGCGAGGTGCTGGAGCAGCTGGTCGCCATCATGCAGGGCCGCGCCCCGGTGCTGGAGCCGGTGCCCTCCTCCGCCATTTTCGGCCATGCCGCGCGCAATGGCCGCATCGCGCTCGAAGCCTCGCCCGGCGCCGCGGCGGTCGCCGTCTATGCCCGGCTGGCCGCGGCGCTGGCGGGCGGCACCGCCCTGCCCGAGGCCCGCCTGACGCCCATGGAGGAAAGCGCATGAGCCGCGCCCGCAACCGTCCCGCCTCCCCCGTGCTGGGTGCCGCCATGTCGGTGATCGGCGCCGCGGCCGAGGGGCTGGTGCCGCAGGACAGCCGCTTCCGCCACAGTTTCGAGGCGCCGCTGGAGCGCATCCACCCCGACCCCGACCAGCCGCGCAAGCATTTCGACGCGGCGGAGATCGCGGCGCTGGCCGCCACCATGGCGGCCGAGGGCCAGCTGCAGCCGGTGCTGCTGCGCCGCCATCCCGAGCGGCGCGGCGAATGGATCCTGGTCGCCGGCGAGCGCCGCTACCGCGCGGCGAAGCACAATGGCTGGTCCAGCCTGCTGGCCATCGAGCATGAAGGCGATGCCGCGCTCGCCGCCCTGCTGGAAAACCTGCAGCGCCAGGATCTGACGCCGGAGGAGGAGGCGCGGGGCCTGCAGCGCCTGCTCGCGACACGCGGCATGACCCAGGTCGCGGCGGCCTCGCTGCTCGGCCGCAGCACCGCCGAGATCAGCGCGACGCTGCGCCTGCTGACCCTGCCGGAGGACTTCCTGTCCCGCGCCGTCACCCTGCCGCGCAACCTGCTGGTGGAGCTGGCGCGGCTGGAGGACGGACCGCTGCGGGAGAAGCTGCTACGCCAGGCGGAGGCCGGGACGCTGACGGTGCGCGGCCTGCGCGCCGCGCGCAGCGCCCCTGCCCTGCCCGCGCTGTCGTCCGAGCCTGCTTCCGGGCGCCCGTCGACCGCCCGCCTCGGCGCCGCCCTGTTCGACCGGATGGAGGCGGCGCTGGAGCAGCGCCATGCCGAGGAGACCCCGCTCAGCGCCGCCGAGCGGCGGCGCCTGCTGGCGCTCAGGGCGCAGATCGAGGCGCTGCTCGAAGCCTGACGGGGGTGGAGATTCTGACGTCAGAATCTCCGCACCCGCCAGAGCGGCTCAGCCCCCTGCCCCGTCCGGCGCCTTGTCCGGCCGCGCCGTCATCACCTCGGCCGCGGCGGCCAGCATCTCGCCCAGCTGGCGCTGCGTGCCATCCAGCGCATCGCCGAGCCGCGAGGCCGCTTCCACCTGCCGTTCCAGCGCCCCGAGCACCGGCTGCAGCTCCGCCTGCGCGTCGCGCTGGCCGAGGATGCTGACCAGCGCCTGCAGCCGCACCGCGCTGGTCTCGATGGTGCCGGCGCCGGCGGCGAAGCGGTCGGTGGTCTCGGTCAGGTAGCGCGCGGCGTCGCCCAGCGTCGCCTCGTTGCGCTGCAGCCGGTCGACATAGGCGGAGAGGCTGCGGATCTGGCCGGCCAGCGCCTCGCTGCCGCCCGCGCCCTCCGTCGTCGCCGGCGCGCTGCCCAGACGCTGCTCGGCCGCATCCAGCAGCGCCTGGCCGCGCTCGGCCAGCGCCGCCAGCTGCCGCCCCTGCCCCAGTGCGGCCTCCAGCTGGCCGCCCAGCGTCCCGGCCGCCTCGGCCAGCAGCGCGGCGCTCTGCGGCACCGGGCCGAGCGCCCTGCCCGCCCCCTCCACCGTCGTCTCCACCGCCTGGGCCGCCGCCTGCAGCCGCGCCACGCCCTCGGCCAGCGCCGTGGCGGTCGCCGGCAGCGCCAGGGCCGGCGCGGCCGCCTCCTCCAGCCGTTCGGCGCAATGCTCGATGCGCGACAGCGCCGCCTGCGGCAGCGCCTGTTCCAGCTGGTGCAGCACCCGCTCCAGGCGCTGCGGCAGGATCTCGCCAGGCTGGAAGGCCAGCGCCTCGCCGGGCTGCGCCTTCTCGGCCCGCTCGGCCATGGTCATCAGCCGCGCCGTGGCGGCGCCCAGCTCGGCATCGACCCAGGACACGGTCTGCCGCAGTGAGGCCAGCAGCGCCCCGGCATCCTCGCCCCCCGCCTCGCCGGCGCGGTCCAGCGTCTGGCGCAGCTGCTTCTCGGCGGCGCGGGCCAGGCCGGAGAGCTGCGCGCCGGTCGCGACCGCGCGGCCGACGGCGGCGGTCGCCTCATGCATCTGCAGCCGCTGCTCCTCCAGCAGGCTGCGCAGCCCGGCCACCAGCTCCGGCGCCGCGACCGGCTCGGCCTCGCCCGGGGCGGCGCCCAGCGGGCTGCCCAGCAGGGCGCGCAGCATCTGCAGCCCGCTGCCCAGCGCCAGCAGCGCCGCGACCGTGGCGCTGGCCAGGGCCGCCGGCATCGGCCAGGTGGCGCCCGGCGCCAGCAGCGCGGTCTGCGGCAGCAGCGCCAGCAGGGGCGTGGCCAGCAGCAGGCCCAGCGCCAGCTTCCAGGGCCAGCCCAGCAGGGCCACCATCTCCCCCAGCGGGGGCTCGTCCTGTGTCATCGCATTCGCGCTCATGCCGGTCTCCTGCCGGGATGGCCGGCGGCGCGGGGCCGCCGGCGCTCGTGAAATTCGGATGTCGGCCGCCGCTCAGGCGGGCGCGTCGCAGGGCACCAGCCGGCGCCGCGACAGCGGCAACAGCCGCGCCAGCTCGACCGGCCCGGCCTCGCGGAACAGCGGCGCCAGCCGCCCCTGGGCGGGTGTCGCGGGCAGGGCCAGGCCGTGGCGCGGACGCAGCGCCGCGACCTCGACCCCTTCGGGCGGGCCGAGCAGCGCCCAGGCGGCGCGCAGGGCGCCCGCCTCGGCCTCGGCCACCTGCCAGGCATGGAAGCCGAGCGGCGGCATCGGCCCGTGCAGATCGGCGACCGCGCCGCGCCCGGTCTCCGGCGGCAGGCCGAGCAGCGCCGTCTCGATCGCCGCCTCCTGGCCGCGCGGCACCAGCAGCAGGTAGCGCAGCGTGGCGGGGGCGGCCTCGGCCTCGCGCCGCACCCGCAGCAGGGCAGGGCGCAGCGCCGCCTCGACCCGCCGGGCGCGGCGGGCCAGTTCCGCGCCGGCGCCGCCCGGGGCGGCCTGCAACGCGGCTTCGGGCCAGCGCAGGGTCAGGCTCCATTGATGCGTGCCGGCATGCTCGGCCAGGGCCAGGCGCAGCCGGGGCGCGGCGATCTCCAGCAGCGCCGGCAGCTCGGCCGCGGGGCAGAGCGCGGCGGCGGGCGCGGCGGGCAGGAAGGGGCCGGCCAGGCAGGCGGCCTCCAGCCGGCGCTGCACCAGCAGCAGGGCGCGCTGCCGCTCGGCCTCGGGCACGGCGGGGCGGGGCCCGCCCGGCACCGGCTGGGCGAAGGCGACCATGTCGCCGGCGCGCTGCTGCGACAGAGGCGGGCCGGCATGGCGCGTCATCGCCAGCTGCACCGGGGCCGCCGCCTCGGCCGGCGCCAGGCCGAGCAGCCTCACCAGCCCCGGCACGGCGCATCCTCCGGGCGCGTCATGGCAGTTCCTCGGCGCCGCGCCGGGCCAGCGCCGCCTCCAGCAGGCCATGCGCGCAATGCCAGCGCAGGCTGTCCGGCGCGGCGGCGGCGGGCAGCGGGATCTCGGCGGCGAAGGGGCAGGGGCCGGACGTCAGCAGCAGCAGCCGCCCCCCGGCGCAGGCCAGCTGCACCGCGGCGGGGGCGACGCCCGGCAGTTCGACCCGCAGCTGCCAGCCTTCTGTCGTGGCCAGCCAGGCATGGCGCGGCCGGCGCGGGGCGAGGGCGCTGCCGCCCTGGCGGTGCAGCGCCGCCTGCAGCGCGCCGCGCAGCGCGGCGGGGTCGGGCGGCGGCAGGGTCTGGCCCAGGCGCCGGGCGAGGCCGGGCAGGGCGCTGTCGGTGAAAAGACGATGCGCGGCCATGGCTCAGCCAGGGCCCGTGGGGTGCGCCAGGGGCGCGGGCCCGGCGCAGGCGGGCGGGGAAAGGGTCATGCGCGGCTCAGCCTTCTGCTGATGCGGAGTGAAGGCAGCCTATGCGAAAAATGATAATGAGGCGCTAAGCCGGGCGAAGGCGGGAAGGGGGCCAGGCGACCGTGGCGGGGAAAGGCAGGGTTCTAGGAAAAAATACCCTGTGGCGGGCGAAGCCCGGCCCGC
The DNA here is from genome assembly GCF_030818485.1 of Pseudoroseomonas cervicalis. Lineage (NCBI taxonomy): Bacteria > Pseudomonadati > Pseudomonadota > Alphaproteobacteria > Acetobacterales > Roseomonadaceae > Roseomonas > Teichococcus cervicalis. The sequence continues at coordinate 41,963 of NZ_JAUTAJ010000001.1, forward strand.
CGCCCCGGTCCAGGGCGGCGGCACTGATACCCTGCGGCGCTCAGTCCGGCTCGCCCAGCCGGTAGCCGATGCCGGGCTCGGTGCGGATCAGCGCCCCGGCCGGGCCGAGCTTCTGGCGCAGATGGCCGATATAGACCCGCAGATATTGCGCATCCTCGGCATGGGCCGGGCCCCAGACCGCCTCCAGCAATTGCCGGTGGGTGGTGACGCGCCCGGCGCCGCCGCGCGCCAGCGCCACCAGCAGCGACCATTCGCGTGGCGTCAGCTTCAGCCGCTCGCCATCCTCCAGCCGCGCCACGCGCTGCGCCAGGTCGATGCGCAGCGGGCCAACGGAAAGAAGCGTCTCGGCGGCGCGGGCCTGGCCGGCGCGGCGCAGGGCGGCGCGCAGCCGCGCCAGCAGCTCCGCCAGGGCGAAGGGCTTTTCGACATAGTCATCGGCGCCGGCATCGAGGGCCGCGACCTTCTCCGCCTCCCGCTCGCGCGCCGAGACCACCAGCACCGGCGCGTCGCTGAAGCCGCGCAGCCGCTCCAGCACCGTCTTGCCGTCGAGATCCGGCAGGCCGAGATCGAGCAGCACGGCGGCGGGCGCGGCGGTGGCCGCCAGGCGCAGCGCCTCCGCCCCCGTCTCGGCGCGCAGCGGGGCATAGCCGGCGGCGGTCAGAGCCGGCCCCAGGAAGCGGTGGATCTGCGTCTCGTCATCCACCACCAGCACGGCGGGGCCAGGGGGGTCGGTCATGCCGGGAACCTTGCGGTGATGCGGGTGCCGCGCCCCGCCGCCAGCGGGCTTTCCGCGGCGATGCGCCCGCCCATGGCCTGGACCAGGCCGCGGCTGATGGCAAGGCCCAGCCCGCTGCCGGCGGCCACCCGGTCGGTGCGGCTGGCGCGGAAGAAGGGGTCGAAGATGCGGTTGAGATCGGCGGGCGGGATGCCCGGCCCGTCATCCTCGACGGCGATCGCCATCTCGGCCCCGTCGCGCCACAGGCGCAGCACGACGCGGCCCCCGGGCCCGGAGAATTTCACCGCATTGTCCAGCAGATTGCCCAGCACCTGGTCGAGCAGCAGCGGGTCCAGCCGCGCCAGGCGCAGCCGCTCGCCCGCCTCGACCGCGATGGCGCGGCCGCTGGCGCGGGTGATGCGGCGCGCCGCGGCCTCCGCCGCCTCGGCCAGGTCGACCGGCTCGGCGCGCACCCGCACCTCGCCATTCTCGATGCGCACGATGTCGAGGATGTTGGCGATCCAGCGCGACAGCCGCTCCGCCTCCTCCTCGGCGGTGGCCAGCAGATCGTCGCGCTGCTCCGGGCTGAGCGCGGCGCCGGCGACCCGCAGCGTGCCGATCGCCCCCCGCACCGAGGTCAGCGGCGTCTTCAGATCGTGGCCGAGCGAGGTCAGCAGCGCGCTGCGCAGGCTCTCGCTCTCGGCGCGGGCGGCGGCGCGGGCGCGCTCCTCCATCAGCTCCAGCCGCTCCAGCGCCACGGCGGCCTGGTCGAGCAGCGCGTCGAGCGCGCGGTCGGTCTCGGCATCGGGCAGGCCGTGCTCGGGCTTCAGGCCGAGCAGGCCGGCGGTCGCGCGCGCCGTGCGCATCGGGCGGAACTGCCAATCGGTGCCGGCCGGCAGGGTGTCGGTGCCGCGCCCGGTCGGCCGGCCATGCGCCAGCGCCCAGCGCGCCGCCGCCATGCCGGCCTCGTCCGGCACCGCCTGCAGCGGCACGGCGGCGCGGGGGACGGGTTCCGGCATGGTCTCGCCCGGGGCGGGGGGGAGGGGCATCAGCACGCAGACCGGGCCATGCGTCAGCCGCTCCGCCTCGCGCGCCACGGCCTCCAGCAGATCGCCGCGCTCGCTGGTGGCGCCGAGGCGGCGGCTGAACTCCACCAGCCGCCGCAGCCCCAGCAGCCGCGCCTGGGCGGCGCGCACCGAGCGGCCGAGCCCGCCGGTGGTGCCGGCCAGCAGCAGCGCCACCAGCGCGAAGACCACGGCGCCCACCACATCCTGCGGCCCGGCGATGGCCAGGGTGTAGCGCGGCGGCAGGAACAAATAGTTCCAGGACAGGAAGGACAGCGCCGCCGCCAGCAGCCCGGGCAGCGCGCCGCCGATCACCGCCGTGCCGATCAGCGCCGGCAGGTAGATCATGCCGAGCACACCCTCCGGCACATCGCCATCCAGCAGGCTGGCCACCAGCGAGGCGCCGGCCACCAGCAGCGGCGCCGCCGCCCAGCCCAGCCAGCGCGGCAGGGCAGGGGAGGGGGCGGGGGGCGCCGGGCGCGGCAGGGCCGGGTCGGGCACCAGATGCAGGGCGAAATCGCCGCCGCGCCGCAGCAGCGCGGCCGAGAGGGTGCGGCCGGAGAGCCGCCGCCAGGCCGGCGGCCGGCCGCGGCCGATCACCAGATGCCCGGCATTGCGGGCCCGCGCCGCGGCCAGGATGGCGGCGGGCAGGTTGGTGGCGACGATGGTCTCCACCTCCGCCCCCAGGCTCTCGGCCAGGCGCAGGGCGGCGGCGACGCGGCCGGGATCGCCGGGGGCGGTCGGGCGCTCGACATGCAGCGCCAGCAGGGGCGCGCGCAGCGCCTCGGCGATGCGGCTGGCATGGCGCACCACGCTCTCGGCGGCCGGGTCGGCGCCGACCAGCGCCAGCACCCGCTCGCCCGAGGGCCAGGGTCCCGCGATGGCATTGGCGCGCATATAGGAGGTGACGTCGGCATCGACGCGCTCGGCGGTGCGGCGCAGCGCCAGCTCGCGCAACGCCGCCAGATTGCCCTCGCGGAAGAAGCCGCGCAGCGCCCGCGGCACCTGCTCGGCGCGGTAGATTTTTCCCTGGCGCAGCCGCTCCAGCAGCTCGCCGGGGGGGATGTCGATCAGCTCGACGGCGTCCGCGCCGGCCAGCACCGCATCCGGCACCGTCTCGGCCACCCGCACCCCGGTGATGCGGGCGACCGCGTCGGAGAGGCTTTCCAGGTGCTGGACATTCATCGTCGTCCAGACCTCGATGCCGGCCTCGCGCAGCTCCTCGACATCCTGCCAGCGCTTGGGGTGGCGGCTGCCGGGCGCGTTGCTGTGCGCCAGCTCGTCCAGCAGCAGGATCTGCGGCCGGGCGGCCAGCGCCGCGTCGAGGTCGAATTCCTCCAGCACCTGGCCGCGATGGGCCAGGCGCGCGCGGGGCAGCAGCGGCAGGCCGGAAAGCTGCGCCGCCGTCTCCGCCCTTCCATGCGTCTCCACCAGCCCGACCAGCAGCTCGGCGCCGCCGGCCTGGCGGCGCCTTGCCTCGGCCAGCATCTCCCAGGTCTTGCCGACGCCGGGGGCGGCGCCCAGGAAGACCTTCAGCCGGCCGCGCCCCTCCCGCCGGGCGAGGGCGAGAAGGGCGTCGGGATCGGGGCGCGGGGCGGGGTCGCTCATCGCCGCCAGACTAGCGCGGCGGGGCGGCCTGCAGCGAATCCAGCGCCAGGTTCAGCCGCAGCACATTGACCCGCGGCGCGCCGAGCAGGCCGAGCTCCAGGCTCTCGGTCTCGGCCGCCAGCAGGGCGCGCAGGCGCTCTTCCGGCAGGCCGCGCGCGGCGGCCACCCGCGCCAGCTGCCGCGCCGCATTCTCCGGGCTGATATGCGGGTCGAGGCCGGAGCCGGAGGCGGTCGCCGCATCCGCCGGCACCGGGGCCGGGCCCAGCGTGGCGACGCGCTCCCGCACCGCCTCGAGCAGCGCCGCGCTGGTCGGGCCGAGCTGCGAGGCGGCCGAGGCGCCGGCATTGTAGGGCGCGGCGCGGGTCTGGCCCGGCTGCTCCGGATCGGCCTCGGTGGTGGCCGAGGGGCGCGGATGGAAATAGCGGCCGCTGGAAAAATCCTGGCCGAGCAGGGCGGAGCCGACCACGCGGCCCTCGCGTTCGACCAGGCTGCCATTGGCCTGCCAGGGGAAGGCCAGCTGCGCCAGCCCGGTGAAGCCCGCCGGCACGGCCAGGCCGAGCAGCAGGGTGAACAGCCCGACCATGGCGAAGGCCGGGCGGAGGAGGTCGGACATGCTCAGGCGATCCCGATCAGGGTGAGGAACAGGTCGATCAGCTTGATGCCGAGGAAGGGGGCCACGATGCCGCCCAGCCCATAGACCAGCAGGTTGCGCCGCAGCAGCGAGGCGGCGCCCACCGGGCGATAGGCGACGCCGCGCAGCGCCAGCGGCACCAGCGCCACGATGATCAGCGCATTGAAGATCACCGCCGAGAGGATGGCGCTCTGCGGCGAGGCGAGCTGCATGACGTTCAGCGCGCCGAGCTGCGGATAGGAGGCGACGAAGATCGCCGGCAGGATGGCGAAGTACTTCGCCACGTCATTGGCGATGGAGAAGGTGGTCAGCGCGCCGCGGGTGATCAGCAGCTGCTTGCCGATCTCCACCACCTCGATCAGCTTGGTCGGATCGCTGTCCAGATCGACCATGTTGCCGGCCTCGCGCGCCGCCTGGGTGCCGGTCTGCATGGCCAGCCCGACATCGGCCTGGGCCAAAGCCGGCGCGTCATTGGTGCCGTCGCCGGCCATGGCGACCAGCCGCCCTTCGGCCTGCATGCGGCGGATATAGCCGAGCTTGTCCTCCGGCGTCGCCTCGGCCAGCACGTCGTCCACCCCCGCCTCGGCGGCGATGGCGGCGGCCGTCAGCCGGTTGTCGCCGGTGACCATGACGGTGCGGATGCCCATCCGCCGCAGCGCCGCGAAGCGCTCGCGGATGCCGGGCTTGACGATGTCCTTCAGCTCGATGGCGCCGAGCAGCACGCCGTCGCGCGCCACGGCCAGCGGCGTGGCACCCTGGCGGGCGATGCGCTCCACCGTCTCGGCCAGCGCCGGCGGCACCGGCAGGCCGAGACTCTTCGCCAGGCTGTCCACCGCGCCCTTGCGGTAGCGCGTGCCATCCGGCAGGTCGAGGCCGGAGAGCCGGGTCTGCGCGGTGAAGGGCACGATCTGCGCCCCCTCCGGCAGGGCGGGGGCCGCCAGCCCGTGCCGGGCCTGCGCATAGGAGAGGATCGAGCGGCCCTCCGGCGTCTCGTCGCCCAGCGAGGCGAGGATGGCGGCCTCGGCCAAAGCGCGTTCCTCGATGCCGGGGGCGGGGACGAGCGCGGCCGCCTGGCGGTTGCCATGGGTGATGGTGCCGGTCTTGTCGAGCAGCAGCACATCGACATCGCCCGCCGCCTCCACCGCGCGGCCCGAGGTGGCCAGCACGTTGAAGCGCAGCAGCCGGTCCATCCCGGCGATGCCGATCGCCGAGAGCAGCCCGCCAATGGTGGTCGGGATCAGCGTCACCAGCAGCGCCGCCAGCACCGCGACCGAGGGCGGCTGGCCGTTCCAGGCGGCGAGCCCCACCAGGCTGGCCACCGCGATCAGGAAGATGATCGTCATGCCGGCCAGCAGGATGTCGAGGGCGATCTCGTTCGGCGTCTTCTGCCGCGCCGCCCCTTCGACAAGGGCGATCATGCGGTCGAGGAAGCTGGAGCCCGGGGCGGCGGTGACGCGCACCACCAGCCAGTCCGAGACCAGCATCGTGCCGCCGGTGACGGCCGAGCGGTCGCCGCCGGATTCGCGGATCACCGGCGCGCTCTCGCCGGTCACCGCCGCCTCGTTGACGGCGGCGATGCCCTGCACCGCCTCGCCATCGGCGGGGATGAGGTCGCCGGCCTCGACCAGCACCAGGTCGCCGACGCGCAGATCGGCGGCGGGGCGGGGCTGCCACAGCGTCCGGTCATCGGCGCGCAGCAGCAGCTTCGCCGTGGTCTCGCCGCGGCTGCGGCGCAGGCTCTCGGCCTGGGCGCGGCCGCGCCCCTCGGCCACGGCCTCGGCGAAGGTGGCGAAGATCACCGTCAGCCACAGCCAGGCGGCGATGCCGGCGGAGAAGCCCCAGGGCTCGCCGCGCCAGGCGGCCAGCGCCGAGAGCAGGGTGACCAGGATGGAGACCGCCTCGGTGGTGAAGATCACCGGGTTGCGGACCAGCTGCGCCGGGTTGAGCTTGCGCAGCGCGTCGAGCGCGGCGCGGCCGAGCAGCGCCGGGTCGGCCAGCAGCGCGGCGGCGCCGCCCGCGCGGCGCTGCGTGCGCGCCGGGGGCAGGGCAGGGGAGAGGTCAGCCATGTTCCGAACCCTCAGAAGGTCGTGCCGGCAAGCAGAAGAAAGTGTTCGGCCAGGGGGCCGAGGGCGAGGGCGGGCATGAATTGCAGCCCGCCCAGGATCAGGATCACCCCCGCCAGCAGCCCGGCGAAGAGCGGCCCATGCGTGGGCAGGCTGCCCGCGCCCTCCGGCGCGCGCGGCTTGGCGGCGATGGCGCCGGCCAGCGCCATCACCGGCACCACATAGGCGAAGCGGCCGAGCAGCATGGCCAGGCCCAGCGTGGTGTTCAGCCAGGGCGTGTCGGCGGTCAGCCCGCCAAAGGCCGAGCCATTGTTGCCGGCGGCCGAGCTGTAGGCGTAGAGCATCTCGGACAGGCCATGCGGCCCGGCATCCTGGATCGAGCTGATGGCCGCCGGCAGCACCATGGAGATGGCGGCGAAGCCCAGGATGGTGGCGGGCAGCACCAGCACCGCCAGCATGGCGAGCTTGACCTCGCGCGCCTGCACCTTCTTGCCGAGATATTCCGGCGTGCGGCCGACCATCAGCCCGGCGACGAAGACCGAGAGCAGGGCGAAGACCAGCATGCCGTAGAGGCCGGAGCCGACGCCGCCGGGCAGCACCTCGCCGAGCTGGATCAGGAACAGCGGCATCAGCCCGCCGAGCGGGGTGAAGCTGTCCAGCATGGCGTTCACCGCGCCGCAGGAGGCGCCGGTGGTGGTGGCGGTGAAGAGCGCGGTCAGCGCCAGGCCGAAGCGCACCTCCTTGCCTTCCATGTTGCCGAGCGCGGGGTCGAGGCCGGCGGCCAGGTGCAGCGGGTTGCCCGCGGCCTCGGCCGCGTAGATCGCCGCCGTGGCGCCGACGATATAGATCAGCATCACCGCCAGCAGGGCGCGGCCCTGCCGGGCATCGCCCACGATGCGGCCGAAGGCGAGGGCGAGCGCGAAGGGGATCACCTGCTGCCCCCAGATCTGCAGCGCGGTGACCAGCGCCGAGGGGCCTTCCAGCGGATGCGCCGAATTGACGCCGTAGAAGCCGCCGCCATTGGTGCCGAGATGCTTGATGGCGATCTGCAGCGCCACGGGGCCGAGCGGGATGCCCTGCTGCGCGCCCTCCAGCGTCGTCGCCTGGGCCAGGGCGGAGAAGGTCTGCGGCAGGCCCAGCGCCACGAAGCCGAGGCCAAGCGCCAGGCTCAGCGGCAGCAGCAGATAGAGGGTGATGCGGGTGAAATCGGCCCAGAAATTCCCGAGCTCGCGCAGGTTGCCGGCGGCGAAGGCGCGGCTGATCGCCAGCGCCAGGGCGATGCCGGTGCTCGCCGAGAGGAAATTCTGCACGGCGAGGCCGGCCATCTGGCTCAGATGGCTCATCGCCACCTCGCCGCTATAGGCCTGCCAGTTGGTGTTGGTGACGAAGCTGACGGCGGTGTTGAAGGCGAGCCAGGGCGAGAGCCCGGGCAGGCCCTGCGGGTTCAGCGGCAGCGCGCCCTGCAGCCGCAGCAGCGCGTAGAGCAGCAGGAAGCCCAGCGCATTGACCGCCAGCATGGCCAGGGTGTAGCCGCGCCAGCCCTGGCCCTGCGCCGGGTCGATGCCGCCGGCGCGGTAGAACAGCCGCTCCAGCGGCGCGAGGAAGGTGACCCGCCCGGCCGCGATGGCGGCGATGTAGCGGGCCAGCGGCACCGCCGTCAGCAGGGTGACGGCCAGCACCAGGGCGATCTGCGCCCATCCATTGGCGGTCATGGCTACAGGCTCTCCGGCCGCAGCAGGGCCCAGAGCAGGTAAACGAGAAGCAGGGCGGCGGTGACGCCGCCCAGGATCAGCGCGGTCATGGCGTCACACCCGCTCACAGGCGGCCGCATAGGCGGCGAGCACCAGGAAGAGGCCGAGGCCGAGACCCGTCAGCAGCAGGTCGAGCATGGCGAGGAGAGGCTCCGCTCAGGAATCAACATCCCTGGGCTTGTCGCGCCGTGCCGCCGAAAGGCGCCATGCGAGTTCCGGCCCCGCCGCGTAAAGGCGGCATAAAAGCGGGGCGGGGAGGGTGGTCAGGCCGGTCGGTGTGGCCCGCGGCGATGCGCCGTGGCGCGCGGGCGTGGGAAGGGTCTGGCGGGATGGCCCGCGATGCGGGATCGTTGCGGTGTCACGGGGCGGTCCCGTGGCGCGGCGCCGGGGCCGCGCGTGCCGCCCGGCCGGCATGGCGAAGGACCCGCATGAGGCTCAGGCTCCGCTCCGTCCCGCTGCTGTTTTTCGGGCTGCTCAGCCTGTCGCTGCTGCCGGCTGGTCGGGCGGCGGCGTGTTCTTCCACATACCTCGTCTTTTTCAACCCGGATTCCAGCATTGTCTCGGAACGGGGGGAGCAGGTGCTTGGGGCGTTCGTCGATCACATCAACGGGCCACCGAGCTTTTTCGAGGTCTTCCCCGCCGGCTGCGGCAATCGAGTGCCGCCCAGCGACCGCAGCGTGATCCTCATGGCACATGCGCATGATCCGGAGACGCCCGACCAATGCGCGCTCAGCCTGGCCCGCGCCCTGGCGGTGCGGGAGCGGCTGATCGCGCTCGGCATCCCGGCCAGCTCCATCGCCCTGGAGATCCTTGGCGATACCAGGAAGCTGGTACCCGCGGAGGATGAGGAGGCGCGTCGGCAGAACCGCCGCGTGCAGCTCACCACGGCCCCGGCCAGCGGCCTCCTTCGGGACAGCGGCGGGCGCTGGGTGCGCCCCCAGTATTGGGGCTGCCTGACACAAAGGCTGCGCGCGGACAGCCTGGCCGATTGATCATGCCCCGGCCCGCCGGGGCCGGGGAGAGGTGAGCCGCGCTGCGCCCGGGACGTCATGGCGCCCGGCGCAAGACCCTCAGTTGCGGTCCCGCTCCGCCTCGCGCCCATGGCCATAGGCGCGGTTCGGCGTGCCCGGCATCGGCAGGTCGGGGTCGCCGCCGCCGGCCTGCTCGACATGCGACTTCACGCTGTGCAGCGCCGCCTCCATGCCGTGCCGCACCGCCTCGGCGGGCGTCTCGGGCTCGGTCGGGTCGGCCGGGCGCATGGCGTCGCGCTGCACCCGCAGGGTCAGCCGCGTGACGCCCGAGACCTCCTCCGCCTGCCACTCGCCGGCCGGGTCGAAGGCCCAGCGGATGCGCCCCGTCGCGCGGTCGGCCTGCAGCCCCTCGCGCGGCAGCGGGCCTTCCTCGCGCCGCAGCTGCGGCAGCCAGGCCTCGAGATGCTCGGGATCGGCCAGCCAGGCCAGCACGGCGGCGGCGGGCCGGGCGATGGTGATATGCTGCTCCATGCCCCGGCAACGCCCGAGGCCGTCCGCGGTTGCCGCCGCCCCGTGCGGCACCCTGCGCGGCTGCTCCGCGCCGCTGGGTGATCGACGGCGGCGGCCGCTTCCATTACCACTGGCTGACAAAGCCCGCGCCAACCGACCTTCGCCACGGACTTGCCCGCATGCCCCTGCTCCCCGCCCGCCGAGACCGCTCCGCCGCCCGCCGCGCCAAGCGGGTCTGAGCATGCCCGCGCCGCTGCTGCTCGCCGTCAGCCCGGACCCGGCACGGCGCGCCGAATGGGTCCGCCTGTTCCAGGAGAGCGGCCTGCGCCAGGCCGAGGCCGCGCCGGAGGAGGATCTGCCCTCCCTCGTCTCGCGGCTGGAGGCGGCGGCGCTGCTGCTGGAGGCCGGGCCGGGCGCCGAGCGCGCCGGCGCGCTCTGCGCCGCCCTGCGCCAGAGCCAGCCGGGCCTGGTGCTGCTGGCGGTGGGCGGCGCGGCGGAGCGGCTGGCGGCGCTGGAGGGCGGCGCGGATGCCGCCCTGCCGCCCGACACCCCGCCCGCCGAGCTGCGCGCCACCCTGCTGGCGCTGCGCCGCGCCCGGCTCGGCACCCTGCCGCAGCTGCTGGCCGCCGAGATCGCCGAGCGCCGCCGCGCCGAGGCGGTGGCCGATGGGCTGTATCGCCGCATCCCGCTGCCGCTGCACGGGCTGGACCCGGCCGGCCGGCTGCTGACCGTCAGCGACCGCTGGCTGGAGATCTTCGGCTATGAGACGCGGCGCGAGGTGATCGGCCGGCCGATCACCGAATTCCTCGCCGCCGACGGCATCGAGCAGTTCCGCGCCCTTTGGCCCAAGGTGCGCCAGGGCGAGGACATCCAGTGCGAGGTCGGCATGCTGCACCGCTCGGGCCGGGTGATGGACCTGCTGGTCATCGCCCGGCCGGAGCTCGACCAGGCCGGGCGCTTCATGCGCTCGATCGCCGCGCTGGTCGATATCAGCGCCCGCAAGCGCGCCGAGGACGGGCTGCGCGCGGCGCAGAAGATGGAGGTGTTCGGCCAGCTCGCCGGCGGCATCGCGCATGACATGAACAACGTGCTGCAGACCGTGGTCAGCGGCACCCGCGTGCTCGGCCTGCAGGCCGAGGATCCGGAGATGGTGCGCCGCCTGGCCGGGCTGATGGCCGAGGCCGGGGAGCGCGGCATGGCGATCGGCCGCCGCCTGCTGAGCTTCGCCCGCCCCGGCGAGCTGCGCGCCAGCCGCGCCGACATCGCGGCCGTGATCGAGGATCTGCGCGAGATGCTCAGCTACACGCTGGGCAGCCGCATCCAGGTGCGGGTCGACGCCACGCCGGAGCCCGGCGAGGTCAGCGTCTTTGTCGACCGCCAGCAGCTGGAGACGGTGCTGCTGAACCTCGTCGTCAATGCCCGCGACGCCATGCCGCAGGGCGGCGAGGTGACGCTCTCCGCCCGCCGCGTGACGGCGCCCGAGGGCGGCGAGGCCGTCGCGCTGCGCGTCGCCGACCATGGCAGCGGCATGGAGCCGGCGGTGCTGGCCCGCGCCCGCGAGCCCTTCTTCACCACCAAGCCGCGCGGCAAGGGCACCGGGCTCGGCCTCGCTTTGGCGCAGAGCTTCGCCGACCAGTCGGGCGGCAGCCTGGCGATCGACAGCGCGCCGGGGCAGGGCACGCGGGTGACGCTGACCCTCCCCCTCGGCCCGGCCGAGCGCGCCACGCCGGCCCCGGCGCCCGCGCCCGCCGCCGCCGCCGGGCGCGAGCTGCCGCCGGCGCGGCTGTTGGTGGTCGATGACGACCCGCTGGTGCGCAGCGTGCTGGACACTGTCTTCCGCGGCCTCGGCCACCAGGTCGAGCTGCTGGAGGATGGCGCCGCGGCGCTGCGCCGGCTGCAGGAGGGCCCGGCCTTCGACCTGCTGCTGACCGACCTCGCCATGCCCGGCCTCAGCGGGCTGGACCTGCTGCGCGAGGCGCGGCGGCGCCATCCCGGCCTGCCCTGCATCCTGCTGACCGGCAATCTGGACGAGGCCAGCGCCGCCGCCCTGGCGCCGATCTCGGCCGGCGGGCCCTTCGCCGTGCTGCGGAAGCCGGCGGTGCCGGAGGCGCTGGCCTCGGCCATCGGCTCGCTGCTGGCGGCCGAGGCGGCGCCGGGCTGAGCCCTTGGCGGCGCCGCCCCCCGATGAGCGCGCGCTGCGCTATTTCCTGGCGGTGACGCGCAGCGGCTCGATCCGCGGCGCGGCGGCGGCGCTGGGCGTCGCCGCCTCGGCGATCAGCCGCCAGGTGGCGGAGCTGGAGGCGCTGCTCGGCCAGCCGCTGCTGGAGCGCCTGCCGCGCGGCGTGCAGCCGACCGAGGCCGGCCGTGCGGTCGCCGAGCATGCCCGCGCGCAGGAGGAGGCGACGGCGGCGCTGCGTGAGCGGCTGCACCGGCTGCGCGGCGGCGCCGAGGGCACGGTGCGGCTCTGCTGCGGCGACGGCTTCCTGCCCGGCCTGCTGGAGGAGGGGCTGGCCGGTTTCGCCGCCGCCCATCCCGGGCTGCGCTTCGTGCTGCTGCATGGCGGCACCGACCGGGTGCTGGAGGCGGTGGCCGAGGGCGAGGCGGAGCTGGGCCTGGCCTACAACCCGCCGGCGCATCCGGCCCTCGTCAGCGCCGCGCGCGCCCGCCAGCCGCTGCTGGCGCTGCTGCCGGCCGGCATGGCGGCGCCGGCGGCGCCCGTGCCGCTTTCGGCCCTGGCGGAACAGCCCTGCGCGCTGCTCTTCCCCGGCCATGGCATCCGCCATCTGCTCGCTCGCGTCGAGGCCGATGGCGGCTTCCGCCTGGCGCCGCGGCTGGAGACCGGCTCGGTCGAGACGCTGCGCCGCTTCGTCCTTTCCGGCATGGGCCTGACCTTCCTGCCCGGCTTCGCCGCCGCGCGCGAACTGGCCGAGGGCCGGCTGCACGCCGTGGAACTGGCCGACCCGCTGCTGGCCGAGGCCAGCGCGCATCTGCTGCACCGCGCGGCGCGCCCGCTGCCCGCCGCCGCCGCCCTGCTGCTGGAGCATCTGGCGCGCCATCTCTCCCTCTTCGCCGGGATTGCGAGGTTCTGACGTCAGAAGCTTGCGGCCGCGCCGCGGCGACCGATATCATTGAATGATAGTCGGGAGGCGCCCATGCCCAGCAGCTACACCATCGGCCCGCATTTCGAGGCCTTCGTGCAGCGCCAGCTCGCCAGCGGCCGCTACAGCTCCGCCAGCGAGGTGCTGCGCGACGGGCTGCGCCTGCTGGAGCAGCACCAGCGGCAGCAGGACTCCCTCGAACAGCTGCAGCGCGCCTGGCAGGAGGGCATCGCCAGCGGCGAAGCTGGCGCCCTCGACATCGAGGCGGTGAAGCAGGAAGCCCGCGCCCGGATGGCCGCGCGCGGACGCTGAATTGCTGCGCCAGACCGCCCGCGCCCGCGCCGACCTGGTCGAGATCTGGACGCATGTCGCGCAACAGGACCCCGGCGCCGCCGACCGGCTGCTCGACCGCATCGCCGCGCGGCTGGAGATCCTGAAGGACTTCCCCAATGCCGGCACCGCCCTGCCGGCCCTCGCCCCCGGGGCGCGCATGCTGGTGGAAGCGCCCTATCTCATCCTCTACCGCAGCGACGAACAGGGCGTGCTGCTGGTCCGCGTGCTGCACGGGCGGCGCGACATCGACGCCGCCCTCTTCGCCGAAGGATATGACAGGCCGGGGGAATGAATTCCCCCGGACCCCCTTCTTTTCTCTGACAGGGCCGGCCGCCGCTGGCGGCCGGCGTTGCGCGCGCGGCAACGCACTGTTCGGAAATTCCCGGCTTGTGGCAACGCACGCTGCGCGAGACCCTGCGGCAATACCAGGGAGAACAGCATGCAACTGCGCAGCATCGGCGTGGTGGGGCTGGGGCAGATGGGGCTCGGCATGGCCGCCAGCCTGCTGCGCGCCGGCTTCACCGTGCTCGGCCACGACATCAGCGACACCCGCCGCGCGCCCGCCGAGGCCGCCGGCATCGTCTTCGCCGACCTCGCCACCCTGCTGCGCCAGGCCGACGCGCTGGTCTTCTCCCTGCCCTATGCGCGGGATGTCGAGGCCGTGGCCACCGCTCCCGGCGGCCTGCTCGCCCGCTCCGACCGCAAGGTGGTGGTGATCGACACCTCCACCTCCGACCCCGGCACCACCCGCCGCCTGGCCGCCACCCTGGCCGCGGCGGGCCACGCGCTGCTCGACGCCCCGGTCAGCGGCGGCCCCTCCGGCGCCGCCGCCGGCAGCCTCACCATGATGATCGGCGGCGAGGCGGAGGATCTGGAGGCGGTCCGCCCGGTGCTGGACGCGCTCTCGGCCAAGGCGGTGCATGTCGGGCCGTCGGGCGCCGGCAACATCGCCAAGCTGGTGAACAACATGCTGGTGGCCGCCCACCTCGTCACCACCGGCGAGGCGATGCGCCTGGCCGAGGCCGCCGGCCTGCCCGCCGAGGCCGCGCTCGGCGTCGTCAACGCCGCCACGGGCCGCAGCGCCATCAGCGAGGTGATGATGCCGCGCTGGATCCTGCCGGGCAGCTTCGACAGCGGCTTCTCCGCCGGGCTGATGCGCAAGGATGTCACCCTGGCCATCGCGCTGGCCGCCGAGAGCGGCGTCGAGCTCCCCCTCTGCGCCCATGCCGCGCTTCTGTGGGAGGAGGCGCGCCCGCGCATCGCCGACAGTGATGATTTCACCCGCATGGCCGATTACCGCCGCCCGGAGAACGCCGCATGACCGCCCCCACCCTGCACGAGCTGATCGCCCGCCTGCTGCCCGGCGGGGCGGTCGGCAGCTGGGTCGGCGGCGAGATCCTGCCCGGCACCGGCGCGGCGCTGGAGCTGGTGAACCCGGCCAATGGCGAGGTTTTCCTCACCTATGCCGATGCCGGCGCCCCGGTGGTGGAGGCCGCCATGCAGGCCGCCCGCGAGGGCCAGCGCGCCTGGCTGGCGCTGACCGCCTCCGCCCGGGGCCGCGCGATCTGGGCGGTGGGGCAGGCGGTGCGCGCCGCCGCCGAGGATCTCGCCGCGCTCGAGAGCCTCTCCGCCGGCAAGCCGATCCGCGACACGCGGGTCGAGGTCGCCAAGGTGGCGGAGATGTTCGAATACTATGCCGGCTGGGCCGACAAGCTGCATGGCGAGGTCATCCCCGTCCCCACCAGCCACCTGAACTACACCCGCCCTGAGCCCTATGGCACGGTGGTGCAGATCACCCCCTGGAACGCGCCCATCTTCACCGCCGGCTGGCAGATCGCGCCCGCGATCTGCGCCGGCAATGCGGTGGTGCTGAAGCCCTCCGAGCTGACGCCGCTGACCTCGCTGGCGCTCGGCGTGCTGGCCGGGAAGGCGGGGCTGCCGCGCGGCCTGGTCAATGTGCTGGCGGGCGCGGGGGCCACCACGGGCGCCGCCGCGGTGGGCGATGCCGAGACGCGGCTGGTGGTGTTCGTGGGCTCCGCCGCCACGGGGGCGGCGATCGCGGCGCAGGCGGCGCGCAACATCGTGCCCTGCATCCTGGAGCTGGGCGGCAAATCCGCCAATATCGTCTTTGACGATGCCGATCTGGACCGCGCGGTGCTGGGCGCCCAGGCCGCCATCTTCTCCGGCGCCGGGCAGAGCTGCGTCGCGGGTTCCCGCCTGCTGGTGCAGGAGGGGCTGCGCCCGCGCCTGCTGGAGCGCCTGGCCGAGGCCGCGCGCCGCATCCCGGTGGGCGCGCCGCAGGACCCGGCGACGCAGATCGGGCCGATCAACAACCGCCGGCAATGGCAGCGCATCGACGGGCTGGTGCAGGCGGCGGTGCGGGGCGGCGCGGTGCTGGCCGCGGGCGGCGCATGCCCCGAGGCGCTGCGCGAGACGGGCGGCTTCTACTACGCGCCCACCATCGTCGATGGCGTGGGGCCGGAGGCCGAGATCGCGCAGGAAGAAGTGTTCGGCCCGGTGGTGACGGCGCTGTCCTTCCGCGAGGAGGAGGAGGCGATCGCGCTGGCCAATGCCACGCCCTATGGGCTGGCGGGGGCGGTGTGGACGCGCGATGTCGGCCGCGCGCACCGCGTGGCGGCGGCGGTGCGGGCGGGCACTTTTTGGATCAATGGCTACAAGACGATCAGCGTGATGTCGCCCTTTGGCGGGTTCGGCCGCAGCGGCTTCGGCCGTTCCTCGGGCCGCGAGGCCTTGCTGTCCTACACGCAAAGCAAGAGCGTCTGGGTGGAGACGGGCGGCGAACCCGCCCAGCGGCTTCGGCTACAGCCCGGATTGACGCCGGGCGCCAGCGGCGCCCGGCCCTGACAGAAAGAAGAAGGGGGCCCGGGGGAATTCATTCCCCCGGACTTTTCTTCAGTTCCTAGCGGCTCCGCTCCGCCTCATCCGCCAGCCGCAGCAGGTGCTGCCCATAGGCGGTCTTGGCGAAGAGCTTGCCGCGCTCGCGCAGTTGCCCGACGCCGATGAAGCCGTTCAGGAAGGCGATTTCCTCCAGCGAGGCGATCGGCAGACCCTGGCGCTGCTGGATGGCGCGCACGAACTCACCGGCATCGAGCAGCGAATCATGCGTGCCCGTATCCAGCCAGGCATAACCACGGCCGAGCTGTTCGACATGCAGCGCGCCGGCCTCGAGATAGGCCAGGTTGACGTCGGTGATCTCGAGCTCGCCACGGGCCGAGGGCTTCACCGCGGCGGCGATGTCGAGCACGCGGTTGTCGTAGAAATACAGCCCCGTCACCGCCCAGTTGGAGCGCGGCTGGGGCGGCTTCTCGACGATGGAGAGGGCGCGGTTGGCGGCGTCGAACTCGACCACGCCATAGCGTTCCGGATCGTCGACATGATAGGCGAAGACGGTCGCGCCCTCGCGCCGCTCGCGCGCGCTGCGCATCAGCTCCGACAGGCCGGCGCCGTAGAAGATGTTGTCGCCCAGCACCAGCGCGACGGAATCATCCCCCACGAAGTCGCGGCCGATGATGAAGGCCTGCGCCAGCCCTTCCGGCTTGGGCTGCACCGCATAGGTGAAGGCAACGCCGAACTGGCTGCCATCGCCCAGCAGGCGCTGGTACATGTCGAGGAATTCGGGGGCGGTGATGATCAGGATCTCGCGGATGCCGGCCAGCATCAGCACCGAGATCGGATAGTACACCATCGGCTTGTCATAGACCGGCAGCAGCTGCTTGTTCACGGCGAGCGTCGCCGGATGCAGCCGCGTGCCGGACCCGCCGGCGAGCACGATGCCCTTCATCACTTGGTCTCCTGCGGCGTGGCGCCGGTGTTGGGCGGGCCGATCAGCGTGTCCAGCACGACATCCAGCGAGCGGCGCCAATCGGCGGCCTGGATGCCATGCCGCGCGGCGATGCGGCGGCAGTCCAGCCGGCCATCGGCCGGGCGCCGGGCGCGGGTCGGGTAGTCGGCGGTGCCGATGGCCTTCAGGCGCGGCACCTTGTGGCCGCGCGCGGCGGCGCCGGCGAAGATCGCCTCGGCGAAGCCGTGCCAGCTGGTGTGCGGCGCGCCGGTCAGATGGAACAGGCCGAAGCGGGGATCGCCGGCCGGCGCCTGGAGCAGGTGCGGCGCCATGGCGCGCACCGCCTCGGCCAGATCGGCGGCGAAGGTGGGGGCGCCGCGCTGGTCGGCGACCACGCCGACCTCGTCGCGCGTCGCGGCCAGGCGCAGCATGGTCTTGACGAAGTTGTTGCCATCCGCCGAGCAGACCCAGGCGGTGCGCAGGATGACGCTGCGCGGATTGGCGGCCAGCACCGCCTCCTCGCCCTCGCGCTTGGAGCGGCCATAGATTCCGAGCGGGCTGGTGGGCGCGTCCTCGGCATAGGGGGCGCCGCCGGCGCCGTCGAAGACGTAGTCGGTGGAGAAATGCACGAAGGGCGCACCCACACCGGCCGCCGCCTCGGCCAGCCAGGCGGCGCCGTCGCGGTTGACCGCGAAGGCGAGGGCCGCGTCATCCTCGGCCTTGTCGACGGCCGTGTAGGCGGCGGCGTTGACCACCAGCTCGGGCCGCGCGGCGGCGATGGCGGCGGCGATGCTGTCGCGGCTGGTCAGGTCCAGAACAGGGGGCTCAAGCGCGGTGACCTCATGCCCTTCGGGGGCGAAGGCGCGCAGCAGGGCCTGCGCCACCTGCCCCTCGCGCCCGGCGATCAGGATGCGCATCAGGAGGCGGCCTTGGCGGGGCTGGTCTGGTCGAGCAGCCCGATGCGCTCGCCGCCATAGACGCGCTGGCGCAGCGGCTGCCACCACCATTCATTCTCCAGATACCAGGCGATGGTCTTCTCCAGCCCGGTCTCGAAGCTTTCCGACGGTTCCCAGCCCAGCTCGCGCTTCAGCTTGCTGGCGTCGATGGCGTAGCGCGCGTCATGGCCGGGGCGGTCGGCGACGAAGCTGACCAGCCGGCGGCGCGGGCCGGCGGGGTCGGGGCGCAGCCGGTCCAGCGTGTCGCAGATGGCATGCACCACCTCGATATTCTGGCGTTCCGAATTGCCGCCGACATTGTAGGTCTGGCCGATCTGGCCCTGGCGCAGCACGGTGATCAGCGCGCGCACATGGTCGTCCACGAACAGCCAGTCGCGCACATTCTCGCCCTTGCCATAGACCGGCAGGGTCTTGCCCTCGAGCGCGTTGAGGATGGTGAGCGGGATCAGCTTCTCGGGGAAATGGTAGGGCCCGTAATTGTTCGAGCAATTGGTCATCAGCGTCGGCAGGCCATAGGTCTCGTGCCAGGCGGCGACCAGATGGTCCGAGCCCGCCTTGCTGGCCGAATAGGGCGAGCGCGGCGAATAGGGCGTGGTCTCGGTGAAATAGCCGGTGGGGCCGAGCGAGCCGAAGACCTCGTCGGTCGAGATGTGCAGGAAGCGGAAGGCCGCGCGCTTCTCCGCGTCCAGCGCGTTCCAATAGGCGCGCGCCGCCTCCAGCAGGGTGAAGGTGCCGACGATGTTGGTGTGGATGAAGGGCGCGGCGCCGGCGATGGAGCGGTCCACATGGCTCTCGGCCGCCAGATGCATCACCGCATCGGGGCGGAACCCGGCGAAGGCCTGCGCCATGGCGGCGGCATCCGCGATGTCGGCCTGCAGGAAGCCGAAGCCGGGCTTGCCCTCGCAATCGCGCAAGCTGCGGCGCTCGCCCGCATAGGTCAGCTTGTCGACGACCAGCACGGCCTCGACCTGCTCCTGCAGCACCAGGCGGCGCACCAGGGCCGAGCCGATGAAGCCGGCACCGCCGGTGACCAGGATCCGCATGGGTCTATTCCTCCAGAGCGCGGCGATCAGAAATAGGCCGGAAGCTCGGCGAGCTTCGGCTGGCGGGCATCCTTGTCGGACAGCACCGGCCCGCCCGGCGGCAGCGTCCAGGCGATGGCGAGGTCGGGATCGTCCCAGGCGACACCCTTGTCGCAGGCCGGGGCGTAGTAGCCGGTCACCTTGTAGGCGACCTCGCAATCCGGCTCGAGGGTGCAGAAGCCATGCGCGAAGCCCTCCGGCACGAAGAGCTGGTTGCCGGCCTCGGCGGTCAGCTCCACCGCGACATGCTGGCCATAGGTGGGCGAGGCGCGGCGCAGATCGACGGCGACATCCAGCACCCGGCCGCGCAGCACCCGCACCAACTTGGCCTGCGGCTCCGGCGCGATCTGGAAATGCAGCCCGCGCAGCGTGCCCACCGGCGCGGAGGTCGAGAAATTGTCCTGCACGAACTCCGCCTCGAGCCCGCAGGCGGCGAGGTCGCGGGCGCTCCAGGTCTCGGAGAAATGGCCGCGGGCGTCGCCGAAGCGGCGCGTGCCGATCAGCGCCGGCCCCTCCAGCGTGAAGCGGTGCAGGGTGAAGTTGCGCGAGCTCTGTTCCGTGGTCAGTTGGCCCGCACGGACGAGATCGGCCAGCGGGGAAGGCGAGGATGCCACGTCGGGAAGCTCCTGGGGAAAAGCGCCGGGACACCGGCCGGAGGGGCGGCCCCGGAGAAGGGCAGGGTCAGCAGGCAGGCAGGATGCCTAAATAAGCGGATGCGGCGGGCGGTCGCAATCCGGGGCCGGCCGGATCGCGGTGCTGTGGCCGGGCGGGGCCGGGCCGGCCCTGCGGACCCGGACGCCCGGCCGGCCGCTGCCCCTGGCGCGGCCCGGCCCGGCCATGCCAGGATTCCCGCCTCAGCGGAGCCTGCCGATGCGTCCCCTCCACCCCGCCACGCGCCATCCCCCCCGCCCCGCATGAGCCCGCCGGCGGAAGGCGGCTTCGAGCGGCGGCAGCTTCCGGAGGGGGTGGAGTTCACCATCCACCCGGCCGCGCCGGCCCGCGGCTTCCTGGCCGCCGCGCTGCTGCTGGCGCTGCTGTTCGGCCTGCCGGCGCTGGCCGTGCTGGCCGATCCGCGCCGGCATGACGCGGTGTCGCTGGCGGCGGCGCTGGCCGGGCTGGCGGTGGCCGGGCTGGCGGCGGCGGCCTGGCGCGGCGCCCGGCGCGGCCGCCGCCCGCGGCGGCTGCGGGCCGATGCCGCCGGGCTGACCCTGCCGGAGGCGCATCTGCCCTGGCCGGCCCTGCGCGAGATCCGGCTGGAGCGGCGCGGCGCCGGCCGCCATGCCGAGGCCGCTTCCGGGGTGCATGCGCTGGCCGCCCGCATCGCCGCGCAGCAGCGCGCGGCGGAGACCCGGCTCTGGGCCGAGACGACGACACCGGGCGCGCCCCTGCTGCTGGCCGAGGGGCTGGGCGAGGGCGCGGCCAATGGCCTGCGCGCCGCGCTGCTGGCGCTGCGGCCGGCGGGGCCGGCGGCGATGGCCCCGGCCCCGCCGGCGCAGCCCGCCATGCCTGAGCTCCCGCCCGGCGCCGCGCCCGGAGGCGCGCCGCCTCAATAGGGCAGCACGCGCTCCATGATCTGCTGGCCCCAGCGCGGCCGCTGCAGGTCGCTGGCGACGCCGCGCCCGCCATAGGTGATGCGCGCCTCGGCGATCTTCTCCGAGGCGATGCGGTTGTTGGGGCGGATATCCTCGGGCCGGATCAGCCCGCGCAGCTGCAGCTCGCGCAGCTCGTTGTTGACGCGGATCTCCTGCGAGCCGGCGATCTCCAGATTGCCGCTGGGCAGCACGCGCACCACGGTCGCCGCCAGCTGCAGGCGGATCTTCTCGGTGCGGCGGATGCGGCCATTGCCCTTGGCGGTGCTGTCGCCGCCCAGCTCCACCGCCGGGTCCAGCCCGCCGCCGAAGGCGCGGCCCAGCATGCCCTGCAGGCCGAACAGGAAGGGCAGCTTGAAGGTCTGCTCGCTCTCCCGCTCAAGATCCGTGCGGTTGTCGAATTGCGCGCTGTCGTCGATCTCGATCTCGACGGTCAGCAGGTCGCCCACCGCGCGGGCGCGCTGGTCGCGGAAGAAGCTGCGCGCCCCGGGCCGCCAGAGCGAGCCCACCATGGTCGGCCCCATCCCGTCCAGCCGCGGCCGGCGCGCCACCTCGATCGGGCTGTCGCCCTCGATGCCGGGCGGGATCGCCAGCTCGCCGGGGGCGGAGACGGTGGGCGGCTTCTGGATATGGCCGAAACTGTCGCAGGCGGCGAGGCCGAGCGGCAGCAGCGCCAGCGGCAGCAGCCGGCCGAGGCGGCGGCGGGCCGGCGCGGCGGCGGGGGGGGCGGGGCGGGCGGCGTCCATCGGCCGGGTCCTTGTCATGGCGCGCCGCGCACCTCGGCCGTGCCTTCGGCGACGACCAGGGCGCGGATGGTGCGGCCGCTCTGCGGGTTGTGCACGCGGATCTGCTCGCCGATGGCGCCGGCCTCGAGGGCGCGGCCCTCCAGCTCCAGCGAGATGCCGTTGCGCTTCCAGAAGACGCGGATCGGCTGCGCCGCGCGCACCGCGCTGCGCTCGCCGATGTCGCGCTCGGTGATGGCGATGCCGGCGCGCAGCCTTCGCTTCACCTCGAGGCCGATGATGTCGCGCTCGGCCTCGATCTGGCCGGCGGCGGCGCGGCGCGGCGCCTGCGGCTCGACATCCTCGGGCCGCAGCACATCGCCCGGCTGCAGCGGCCGCGTCGCGTGCCAGACCTCGCTGGCGCCGCCGGCCGGGCCGGCGAGCGGTGGGGCGGCGAGCAGGGCCAGGGCGAGGAGCAGCAGGCCAGCGCGCATCGGAGCTCTCCTCAGCGCACGTTGTTGGCGGTCTGCAGCATCTGGTCGGTCGCCTCGATCACCTTCGAGTTCATCTCATAGGCGCGCTGGGCGGCGATCAGCTGGGTGATCTCCTGCACGACATTGACGTTGGAGGCTTCGAGATAGCCCTGCCGCACCCGCGCATAGCCGGGGTCGGAGGGCAGGCCCTGATTGGGCTGGCCGGAGGCCTCGGTCTCCAGGAACTTGTTGCCGCCGATCGCCTCCAGCCCCGCCTCATTGGGGAAGATGAAGAGGTTCAGCCGCCCGGCATTCTGCTGCTGGCCATTGGCCTGGGTGACCAGCACCTCGCCCGCCTGGTTGACGGTGACGTCGCGCGCATCGATCGGGATGTTGATCGCCGGCTGCACCGGATAGCCCTCGGTGGTGACGATCTGGCCTTCCTGCGAGAGTTTGAAGCTGCCATCGCGGGTATAGGCGACGGTGCCGTCCGGCAGGTCGATGCCGAAATAGCCGCGCCCCTCCAGCGCCAGGTCGTAGCGGTTGCCGGTCTCGCCCAGCGTGCCCTGCACGGTGATGCGGTTGATCGCCGAGTTGCGCACGCCGAGCCCGACCTGCGTGCCGACCGGCAGCAGCGTGCCGGCCTCGGAGGAGGCGGAGCCCACGCGCTCGCCGGACTGGTAGAGCAGGTCCTGGAACTCCGCCTTGCGCCGCGTATAGGCGGTGGTGGAGACATTGGCGATGTTGTGGGCGATGACCTCGACATTGGTCTGCTGGGCCTGCATGCCGGTCGCGGCGATGTTCATGGCGCGCATGGTCTGGGTCCTTCAGGAACGGCGCGGAAAGGGAAAACGGGGCGGGGGCTCAGTTCGGCCGCCCCACCGTCTCGATCAGCCGGCGCAGGCGGCTGTCGTCATCGGCGATGATGCGCTGCATGCTTTCATAGGCGCGCTGCACCAGCGCCATGCTGGCCAGCTCGGAGACCGTCTGCACGGTCGAGCCCTCCAGCGCGCCCTGCGCCATGCGCACGCGGTTGCCGGGCGCGTCGGGATCGACGGTCTGCAGGCTGGCGGGCGGGATCTCGAACAGCCCGTCGCCGGATTTGCGCAGGCCGCGCATATCGCCGCCCGAGAACAGCGCGATGCGCCCGGCCTGCTCCACCCGCCCCTCGCTGGTGACGAGGATGTTGCCATTGGCGCGGATCTCGATGGCGCTGATGCGCTCGGGCAGGGTGATCGGCGCGCCGCCCTCGCCGAGCACGGCGCGGCCCTGGCTGTCGGCCAGCACATTGTCGGCGCGGATCTTGAAGCGACCGTCGCGGGTATAGCCCGGCGCGCCGCCCGGCCGCTGCACCCCGAAGAAGGCGTCGCCCTCGATCGCCAGGTCGAGCGGATTGCCGGTCGAGCCGATCGGGCCCTGGCGGTTCTCGATATAGGTGGCGCGGTCCTGCACGAAGGCGATCTCGCGCCCCGGCACGGCGAGCCGGTTCACATAGCTCTGGAACAGCGTGCGGTCGCCGCGATAGCCGCTGGTCGTGGCATTGGCGAGGTTGTTGGCCACCACATCGAGCTGCTGGCGCAGCGCGATCTGGCCGGAGAGGCTGACGGTGCTGGGGCTGTCCATCTCAGTTCTGTCCTGTCATGGGCCCTGCCGCGGCGCCGCGGCTGGCAGCAATTGCTCGACCTGCCGGCTGCGCGAGATGGCCGAGCGCAGCGCCGGCACGCCGCGCTCGGTGGGCGGCGCGCCGCCGGAGAGCTGCAGCAGCGCGGCCGCGCCGCCCTCGGGCGCCAGCAGCTCGCCCGGCACGCCGGGGCGCTGGCGCGCCAGTGCCGCGGCGCTGGCCAGCCGCGCCGTCGCCTCGGCCCGCGCGGCGGGGTCGAGCCCGGGGTCGCGCAGCAGCTCGGCATAGGCGGCCATGGCGTCGGGCCAGGCCTGGGCCTGGAACAGCAGCCCGGCCCGGGCGCTGCGGTCGGGCAGCTCGCGCAGGCCCTGCAGCTCCTGCGCCGCCTCCAGCGGCCGGCCGAGCCGCGCCAGGGCCGCGGCGGCGGCGCGCTGCACCGCCTCGCCGGGCGGCAGCTGGCGCAGCAGGGCCAGCGCCCGCTGCGGATCGCCCTGGGCCGAGGCCGCCTCGGCGCGGGCCAGCAGCAGCGCGCCCTCGGGCTGCTGGGCGGTCGCCGGGGAGAGCGCCTGCACCGTCTCCAGCGCGGCATCGGCCAGGCCCTGCTCCAGCATCAGCTGCGCCGCGCCGCGGCGGATGTCGTCGCCACGCTCGCCGGGCGTCGCATAGCCCTCATATTGCCAGTACAGCGCCAGCCGCTCGCCCGGGCTCGGCAGCGCCAGACCCTTGGCGTCGACCAGCAGCAGGCGCAGCGCCTGGGCGGCCAGCCGGGCGCCGCGGCTCTCGGTGCTCGGCCGTTGCGAGGCCTGGCTGGCGCCATCGGCGACGGCCAGGGCGGCGCCGAGATCGCCGCGCTCCAGCAGCTTCTGGCCGTAGAGCATGGCCGCTTCCTCGCCCAGCGAATCATGCCGGTAGGTGCGGCTGAGATCGAGCAGCAGCGCCTCCGCCCGGCTGCCCTCGGCGCCGGGGCGGCCGAAATTCAGCGAGGCCAGCCGCGCCTGGGCCAGCATGGCGGGCAGGCTGCGGCCGCCGCGCGCGGCGCGCTCCAGATGCGTGGTCTCGTCGGCGCGGTTGTTTTCCAGCCGCGCCAGCCGCGCCATCAGCCAGCTGCGCACCACCTCTTGGTCCGGCCGCAGCTCCGGCATGGTGCGCAGCACCGCGACCAGGCTGCGCAGCGTCTCCGCATCCTCCTCCACCGCATCGGCCATGATGTGCACGAAGGCGATGCGCAGCCCGGGCGGCACCTCGCGCAGCTGGGCGCGGATCTGCGGCGCCAGCCGGGCCAGCCCGGCGGCATCGCCCTGCAGCGCCGCCGCCAGGCCGCGCCACAGCGGCAGGTCGGGGCGGGCGCAATCGGCGGCCTCGGCCAGCAGCGGCGAGGCGGGGTCGAGCCGCTGGCGCAGCAGCAGCCGCGCCAGGTCGCGCGCGCGGTCCAGCCGCGCCCGCTGCTCCGGCACCGCCGCCTCGGCCAGCGGCGTGGCCAGCAGCTCCAGCGCCTCCCGCGCCAGCTCATGCCCGGCATAGTATTCGGCCAGGCCCGCCAGCTCCGCCGTGCCCTGGTCGGACAGCGCCAGCTCGCCGCGGCGGCGGGCGAGGCCGGCGATGAAGTCGCCCGGCCCGGCGGTCCAGCCGGCCAGGCTGAAGGGGGCCTCGGTGCAGGGCGGGCGCGGCGGCGCGGCAGCGGCCTGGGGCGCCGCCTGCGGCGGTGCCGCCGGCGCGCCGCCCGCCGCGCCGCCGGCCGCGGCGCTGCCGGGCGGCGGGGCGGCGCCGTTCAGCAGCGCCAGCCGGCCCAGCATCGCCTCGCGCAGCGCGCCGAGATCGTCGCGCGCAGCGGCCTGGCCGTGCCCGGCCTGGCCATGGGCCGCCTGGCCCTGGGAGGCCTGGCCTTGCGCCGCCTGGCCGCGCGGCGCCGGGGCGGCCGCCGGGGCGGGGGGCGCGGCCGGGGCGGCGGCGGGGGCCTGGCGCAGCATCGCCTCGGCCTGCTCGCGCCCCATCAGGCCGAGCCGCACCGCATCCTCGATCAGCCTGCGCCGCGCCTCGGCCAGCGGGGGCGCGGCATTGGCGGCGGCGGCGGCGGCGACGGGCCGCTCGCGCGGCGGCGCCGGCGGGCGGCGGAGATCGACATAGAGCGCGCCGCCCGACTGCCCCAGCTCGGCATTGCAGTCGCAGCCCGGGCGCAGCCGCAGCACCGTCTCCTCGCCCTCCTGCACCGCCTCGATGCCGGCCAGCTCGGTGATGCGGCGCAGCTCGGACAGGTCCAGCCGGTAGGCGCCCTGCAGCCGCAGCTCCACCCCATCGCCCACCCGGCGCAGGCTGTGCGCCGGGATGCGGCCCAGATTGAGCACCACCCGGCCGCGATCGGCGTGCTGGCCGGTGCGCACCCGCACCATGGGCGCGGCCTCCGCGGCCGGCGCGGCGGCCGCAGCGGGGGCAGCGGGAGCGGGGCCAGCGGCAGGGGCTGCGGGCTGCGCCAGGGCGGGGCCGCCCGCCAGGGCCAGCAGCAGCGCCGGCGGCAGGGCGAGCGCCGCGCCTCGGTTTCGCATCGGGCCGGGGCGGGGCGGGGCGGTGCCGGCGCATCGGCCTACTCCCCGCCCGCCTCGCCATCGGTCTTGGCCCGGCCGGCCTCGCGCAGCTGCTCCTCCATCTGGTCGAAGCTCGGCTGCAGCTTGGAGGGCACCGATTGCCGGCCGACCTCGACGCAGATCTGCGGCGACAGATTCTCCAGATAGGAGGTGACGACGGCGCGGGTGACGTCGAGCATCTTCCGCTCCTCCTCGACGATCTGCTTGAGGCGGCTGGCCATCGGCCCGACCAGCCCATAGGAGAGGAAGACGCCGAGGAAGGTGCCGACCAGCGCCGAGCCGATCATGCGGCCCAGCACCTCGGGGCTCTCGCTGATCGCGCCCATCGCCTTGATGACGCCGAGCACCGCGGCGACGATGCCGAGCGCGGGGAAGGCGTCGGCCATGGTCTGGATCGCCTTGGCCGGCTTGATGTTCTCATGGTGGCGCTTCTCGATCGCCGTCTCCATCATCTCGCCGACCCGGTGCGGGTCCTTGTTGTTCAGCGTGATGGTGCGCAGCGTGTCGCAGATCAGCCCGTTCAGCGCCGCATCGCGCGCCAGCCGCGGATAGCGGCTGAAGATCGGCGAGTTCTCCGGCTTCTCGATATGCTTCTCGAGCTTCGCCGCGCCTTCCTTCTGGTGGGTGCGCAGCAGCAGGTAGAGCAGGCAGAGCAGGTCGGTGAAATCCTTGCGGCCCCAGCTCGGCCCCTTGAACACCTTGCCGAAGGATTTCATCGTCTTGGTGACGAGCGCCATGTCGCCGCCGATCAGCAGCGTCATGAAGCCGCTGCCGCCGATGATCATCATCTCCGGCCCGACGGCGTGCAGGATCACGCCCATCTTGCCGCCTGCGATCAGGTAGCCGCCGAAGACGGCCACGAAGACTCCAAGGATTCCGGCGATCTGGATCATCGAGCGATGCGGCCCCGCTGGTTGCGTCTATCGGGCCAGGATCTGGCCGGCGGAACGCTCTTATCATTTCGCATCTTTCCATGCTATGAGCATTTTTCGCATAACGCAGCGAGGACCGCCATGCCGCTTCCCGTCACGCCAAAAGGCCTGGACCAGGCGGGCAACGCCGCCCGCACCGAGGCGATCGGCCGCTACCGCGTCGACAGCCAGGTGGCCGGCGCGCTGCGCAGCGCCGCCCAGGCGACCGGCATGGGATTCGACGTGCTGGCCGCCAAGGCGGCGATGGAAAGCGGCTTCCGCAGCGATGCGCAGGCCGGCACCTCCTCGGCCCGCGGGCTGTTCCAGTTCATCGACCAGACCTGGCTCGCCGTGGTGCAGGAGCATGGCGCGGCGCATGGCCTGGCCAATGAGGCCGCGGCCATCACCCGCCAGGGCGGCCGGCTCACCGTCTCCGACCCGGCGCTGCGCAGCCGCATCCTGGCGCTGCGCGACGATCCGGAGATCTCGGCCCGGCTGGGCGCCGAGCATCTGAAGGATCTGGCGGATGCGCTGCGCCCGGTGCTGGGCCGCGCGCCCGATTCGACGGAGCTGTATCTCGGCCACTTCCTCGGCCAGCGCGGCGCGACGGAGTTCCTGCGCACGCTGAACCAGGACCCCAGCCGCGCCGCCAGCGACGTGCTGCCCGAGGCGGCGCGCGCCAATCCGGCGATCTTCCGCGCCGCCGATGGCGCGCCGCTCTCGGTGCAGCAGGTGATGGACAAGCTGCGCGGGCGCATCGGCCAGGTCTATGCGCAGCTCGGCCTGCAGGCGCCGGCCGGGCCGGTGGAGCTGCGGCCGCAGCAGCAGACCCCGCCCAAGCCGGGCGAGGCGAAGCCGAGCGAGGAGCCGCGCTGGTGGGGCAGCGGCAGCCCGGCGCGGGTGCGCCACGCGACCGAGCAATCCATGGTCTCCACCCTGGTCGAGGTGTTCAGCCGCATGGCCCGCAGCGCCCCGCGCGGGCGCGAGGAGGGCGAGGCGCTGCCGGCCAGCGTGCTGGGCGCGCTGCGCGAGCAGCCGGCGGCGGCGGCGCGCGCCTACAGCCTGGGCGAGGGCGGCCGGGCCGGGACCCCCGCGGCCTCCCCGGCCGCCACCCCCTCCGCGGATGCCGCGCCGCAGGCCGGCGTGGATGCCGCGCCACAGGCCGGCCCGATCCCGCCCGCCGCGCAGCCGGCGGCGGGCGACGCCGCGGCGCAGCGCCAGGCCTGAGCCGGCCGCCCCTCAGGCGCGGCGGCGCGCCTTCTCGCGCCGCACATCGCTGCCATGGCGGTGCCCGGCGGCATAGCATTGCCGCAGCGCCAGCAGCAGCAGGGGCGGCGCCGCCTCGGCGGTGCCCAGCGGCCGCAGCAGGGCGGCGCGGGGCCAGGCGGGCCGGTCCTCCGGCCCCGCCAGCCCGTCGCGGCGGCCAAGCGCCACGGCGCGCCGCAGCAGCGCCTCCGCCGCCGCCTCGGACAGCAGGGGCGCGGGGGTGGGGGCGGGTTCCGGCTCGATCATCGGGGTGCTCCTGTGTCGTCGCGCAATGTTGATTTTTCGCATGGCGCCATTCAAGGGTTTTTCGCCGGGGCGGGCGGACCCTCCCACCCCGCCACCTGGCGGGCGAAGCCATGCAGCGGCACCTCGCGCCGCGCCGCCCCCGGCGCCGCGCCCGGTTCCTCGGCCACCAGCAGCGCCACCCCGCCGCGCTCCTCCACCGCCACCACCTCGCCCTCGCCGCCATCATGGAAGCGCAGCCGCGCCCCCTGGAAACCGAAGCGCACCGCCCGCGCATCCAGCGGCGGCAGGCCGAGCAGCCGGGCGATGCAGCCCGGCTGGCGCAGCGCCAGGGCCGGCGCGGCCATCCCCTGGCGCAGCGGCTCCGGCAGGGCCAGGGCGGGCACATAGGCTAGGCTGAGCGTCATGCGGGCGCGCGGCTGCGGCGGCGCCGCGCCGGCCAGCTGCTCGGCCAGGCCGAGATAGGCCAGCGCGCCGCGGCCGGGGCGCGGGGCGGCCGGCAGCCGCCGCAGCAGGGCGAGCGGCAGCACCACCCAGGCGCCCTCCTGCGGCAGGGCGGGGTCCAGCAGCACGGGCAGGGGCGGGGGGGCCGCGTCGCGCATGCTTTCCTTCCGGGCGCCGGGCGCCGGGGGGGGGGGCGGGAATCGGCGGTCATGCTGCCGGCCATATTGTGCGAAAAATAATAAATGAGGCGCAGAGTCGCGGCGGAGCCCTTTCGCCGGAGAACGCCGATGACCTCCACCCCCTGGCGCCGACACGCCGTGCTGCAGACCGCCGCCATGCTGGGCGCCGTGGCGCTCGGCGCCCGCGCCGGCGCCATGGACGGGATGGCGCCCCGCCTCGATTGGGGCCTGGCCGGGGGGCTGACCCTGGCCTGGGCCGCCGGCGCCTGGATGTGGTGGCGCAGCCAGCGCCAGCCCGGGCGCTACACCCGCCTGAAGCTGGAGCTGGCGCGCCCCGGCCCCAGCGCCGCCGGTGCCCAGACCATGGAAGGGGTGGTGCATTTCGCCACCACCGCGCCGCTGGCCTGGTGCGCCCGGCGCGGCGAATGGTGCCTGGACCTGGTGCGCAGCGGGCGGGAGGATTTGCCCTGGCGCATGGCGCTGCGCCGCGCCGAGGGGCCGCAGGAGGCGGTGCCGCTGGCCGAGGCCGCGACGCTGGATGCCGTGCTGCAGCTCTCCCGCCGCCTCTCCGCCCAGGGCGGGCTGTGGGGCGGGCCGGTCGCCGCCGCCGGCTGGGCCGCGACGGGCCGCGCCCCGGCCGGGGAGGGCGGGCTGCGCCAGGCGGCCGAGCTGCTGGAGGGCGATCTGGAATTCAGCCTGCCCGCCGGCCACAGCCAGATGACCGCCCTGGCCGAGGGCGGCTATGCGCTGCGCGACAGCACCGGGCTGCACCCGATCTCGGCCCAGCTGGCCGACCGTCTGCTGGCCCAGGCGCCGCCGCGCCGTCCCTGATGTTCTGCGAAACCGCGGCACGGGAAACGGGGAGAGCCGGGCGGCTCTCCCCGTTTTCGGTATGGCCCGCCGCGCGGCTCAGTTGCTGACGCGGAAGGGCCTCGCGCCGCCCGGCGATCTCCTGCGTCACCGCCAGCGCCGCCGGCGGCTCCATCTGCGCCAGGATCGGGCCGGCCTGCCGCTCGGGGATCTTCAGCAGGATCACCGCGGCGCGCGGCGGCTCCAGCCGCTCCAGCACCTTGGCCGCCTGCTGCGGGCGCATGTTGACGTAGAGCGAGACCAGCGCGTCGATGTCGGATTCGGCGGCGCCGCTCTCCTTCACCACCAGCCGCTCCACCTCCTCGCGCAGCCGGGTCAGCTCGGCGATCTGGTTGCGCACCATGCTCTCGGCCGCCTGCAGCCGCGCCTCGCGCCCTTCCAGCGCGCGCTCGCGCCGCTCGATCTCGGCCTGGCGGCGCGTCACCTCGGCCAGCAGCCTCCCATCGCCGGGGCGCTCCTCGCCCAGCGGGCTGGGACGCACCGGGGCGGCCAGCATGGCGCTGATCTGCGGCACCACCACCACCCCCTCGCGCGCCGCCAGCGCCGGCGCCGGGCCAGCGGGGCGCGGCGCGG
Source organism: Pseudoroseomonas cervicalis (assembly GCF_030818485.1). Taxonomy (NCBI): domain Bacteria; kingdom Pseudomonadati; phylum Pseudomonadota; class Alphaproteobacteria; order Acetobacterales; family Roseomonadaceae; genus Roseomonas; species Teichococcus cervicalis. The sequence goes on from NZ_JAUTAJ010000001.1 coordinate 72,017, forward strand.
GCGTGGAGAGCGGCCCGGGCAGGGTCTGCGCCAGCACCGGCCACAGGCCGTCCAGCCGGCCCGGCAGCAGCGCCGTCAGGGAGAGCGCCATCAGCGGCAGGCCGAGCCGCGGCCCGAAGCGGGCGCGGCGGGGGGAGGGGATCGCAAGGTCGGGCTGGGTCATGGCTCTGATCCCTCGGTCAGTCGAGCTTGACGCGGATGGTGCGCGTCTCCGGCAGGGCGGCGGCGCGATGGGCGTAGAGCAGCTCCGCCGCCAGCAGGCTGCCGAGCGGCGGCTCGGTCAGCTCCGCCGGCAGCGGGCCCGGCAGGGGGCCAGGCAGCGGGTCGGCGAGCGGCGCGGCCAGGGACCCCCGCAGGGATTCGTCCAGCGAAGCCGTGAGCGCGCCCAGCGCGGGCCCCGGCGTGGCCAGGGCCGCCGCCGGCTCGAACAGCCCGGCCAGCGGCGCGGCGACGGGCTCGGGCGCCAGGTTCAGCAGCGGCGGGGCGGCGCGGCCGGAGAGGCGCTCGGCCAGGCCCAGCGGCTCCACCAGCTCGCGCGGCGGCGCGGCGGCGCGCGCCTGCTGCAGCCGGCGGTTCTGCCGCAGCGCCTGGTCGAGGCGCGCCGCCACCTCCTCCGCCTGGCGGGAGGCGCCGTTCAGCTCCAGCATCAGCTTGCGGCAGGCGCCGATCTTGCTGTCCACCTCGGCGATGCCGTCGCGCACCTTCTGCACGATGCCGCCCGAGGAGGCATCGAGCCGGCGCGACGCCTCATCGAGCTGGCCGATCACCGCGCCGGCGCCCTCCAGCGCCAGGCGCAGCCGGCCCATGCGGCGATACAGCAGGGTGATCCACACCGCCTGCGCGCCCAGCACCAGCAGGGCGGCGGCATCGAGCATCTGGGGGAAGTTCATGCGGCTTCTCCGTCATCCGTCCTGCTGGCCCGTGGCGTCGCCCGGCCAGCCCTTCTCGATCACGCAATCCTCGACGCGCAGCACCACCCGCTCATCCCTTGGTGGCGATGGTGGCGCGGCAGATCATCAGCCCCTCGCAGAAGACATCGACCGGGTCCTCCTGCCGCTTGTCGAGCACGAAGACCGAGCCCGGCTGCCAGGCGGCGACCTCGGAAAAGGGCACGGTGCGGGTCTCGATCACCGCCGTCAGCTCGAGCGAGGCGCGCGGCAGCTCCTCGGCCAGGTGGCTGCGCCAGATCGTGTCGCCGCCCGACTTCTTGCCCAGCACCTCCTGGCTCAGCAGGTCGCGCACCGGCTCGAGCGAGGCATAGGGGATCAGGAAGTCGATGAAGCCGCCGCGCCCCTCCATGGTGATCTCGGCGCGGAAGGTCAGCGCCGCGGCGGTGGGCTTGGTGATCAGCGCGTAGCTCGGCGTGATCTCGAAGCGCTCCAGCCGGAAGCTCGCGGGCGAGACCGCCTCGAAGGCGCGGCTGAGGTCGTTGGTGACGACCGAGACGAATTTCTCGACGAAGGTGCGCTCGATCGGCGTGTAGGGCCGGCCCTCGATCGGCTGCAGCGCGTTGCGCCGCCCGCCCAGCAGGATGTCGACGATCGAGCCGATCAGCCGCGAATCGAGGGCGGCCAGGCAATAGCCATCCCATTCCTCGATGCGGATGATGCCGATCAGCGCCGGCAGGGTGACGGTGTCGAGGAAGGCGCCGACCCGCACGGGGCGGGTGCGGTCGATCACCACATCGGCGTTGTCGGCGGTGAATTTTCGCGAGGAGCTGGTCATGAGCCGCGCCAGCCGGTCGACGACGATGTCGAGCATCGGCAGCTTCTCATAGCGCACCGCGCCGCCGACCAGCGCCTCCAGCCCGCGCTTCGGGGCCTCCGGCTCGGCCGGGGCCTCGCCGCCGAACAGATCGTCGATGTCGCCCTGGCCCATGGCGACGCCGGCGGCGCCCCAATCGGCCATCGGATCCGGCTCGGCGCCTTCGCCCGTGCCTTCGGGGGTGTCGTTGTTCTCGCTGCCGCTCATTCAGGCCACCACGAAGCCGGTGATCAGCACGTCGCGCACCTTGCCGGGCCCGACCACCAGCTCGAAGCGCCGGTGCAGGTCGCCGCGCAGCCGGTCCATCGCCAGCGCGCCCTCCATCTCGCCCTCGCGCAGCGTGCGCAGATAGAGCAGCAGGCTGTCATAGATGCGCGGGCTCAGCAGCTCGGGCGAGAGCAGCGCCGGGTCGCCATTGACCTCGACGGCGATCCGCAGCCGCAGCTGGCGCGGCCGGCCGCCATTCGGCAGCGACAGCGTCATCTCCGGGAATTCGACGAAGCTCGGCCGCGCGGCGGGGCCGGCGGGCGCCGCGGCGGCGGCCTCGGCCTCCCCGGCCGGGGCGGCGCCGAGCAGCCCGCCCACCAGCGCCGGCACGGCGGGCACCAGGAACCAGGCGGCGGCGCCGCCGCCCCCCAGCAGCAGCAGGGGCAGCAGCAGGAGCAGCAGCTTGCCGCGCCCCCCCTTGCGGCGGGCCGGCTTCTCCGTGGCTTTGGCGGATTTCTCCGCGGTGGTGGAGGACATGGGCGGCGATCTCCCGGCACTGGCGATTTTTCGCGCGACAAGCGGAGTGGCGGCAGATATAAACCGAAGCGTTCTCGCATGCCACGCTAAAAACAACCACCGGTCGAGTTCGCGGCGCTTCCGCCCCCGGCCCGGGGGCGACAGGGCGGGCGACGGGGCCGGCGCCGGGCGGGGCGGTGGGCGGCGGGACGCGGCGGAGCGACGTTTTCGCAAGGGTGTCGCGGGCAGAGTGCCCGGCGCGCCCCGGCGCGGCGGCGCGGAGGCGGCGCGCCCAAAGGGCGTGGCGGGCGGGGCGGCCGGCAGGGCCGCGCCGGGGTCAGCATGGGGCGATAGAAGGTCGATGCAGCAAGTACGCACCCTCGGAGCTGGTTTCGATCTCGGCGGTCTGGGCGGTGGCCTGGCACGGCTGGGGCCTGCGAAACTCGCCGGGCTGGCGGCGGTCGCCGTGATGGCCATCCTGGCCGTCCTGCTGGTGGCGCGCTCGGCCAATGCCCCGTCGGGCCTGCTCTATGCCGGGCTGGAGCCGGCCGAGGCCGGGCGCATCACCGCCCGGCTCGAGGAGCTGAAGATCCCGGTCGAGGCGCGCGGCGACGGCACCATCCTGGTGCCGATGGACCAGGTGGCCAGGCTGCGCATGCAGCTCGCCGCCGAGGGGCTGCCGCGCCAGGGCGGCGCCGGCTACGAGCTGCTCGACCAGACCAGCCCGATGCAGATGACCTCCTTCATGCAGCGCGTGCAGCGGCTGCGCGCGCTGGAGGGGGAGCTGGCCCGCACCATCATCACCATGCAGGGGGTGCGCGCCGCCCGCGTGCATATCGTGCTGCCGGAGCGCGAGAGCTTCTCGCGCGATGCGCCGCCGCCCACCGCCTCGGTCACCGTCACCACCAGCGCCGGGCAGCGGCTCGGCGCCGCCCAGGCCGCCGCCATCCGCCTGCTGGTCGCCGGCGCCGTGCCGCGGCTGCGGCAGGAGGATGTCTCGGTGATGGACGGCAATGGCGTGGTGCTGGCCGCCGATGGCGGCATGGGCGCCGCCGCCGGCCGGCTCGGCGAGATCCGCGCGGCGCAGGAGCATGCGCTGCAGAAGGCGGTGCTCGACCTGCTGGAGCCGCTGGTCGGCCGCGGCAAGGTGCGCGCCGTCGCCTCGGTCGAGGTGGAGGGCGCGCGCACCGTGGCGCGGGCCGAGACCTTCGACCCGCTCGGCCAGGTCGAGCGCGGCCGCCAGCTGCAGACCGAGCAGGAGAACAGCGAGGATGGCCGCGGCCAGGCGCCGGTCACCGTCGGCCAGAACCTGCCCAACCAGCAGGTGAACCAGAACGCGACGCGCAGCGTCAGCGCCGTGCAGCGCAACAATGAGACGGTGAATTTCGAGATCTCCTCCAAGGTCGAGGAGACGGTGCGCGAGCCGGGCGCGGTGAAGCGCGTCAGCGTCGCCGTCGTCGTCGACGGCATCGCCGATGCCGAGGGCAATGTGCAGCCCCGCCCGCGCGAGGAGCTGGAGCGGCTGGCGGCGCTGGTGCGCTCGGCGGTCGGCTACAACCAGCAGCGCGGCGACACCGTCACCGTCGACACGCTGCGCTTCCTGCCGGATGAGGGGCTCGGCACCCTGGCCGCTTCCGAGACCAATGCGGTGCTGGGCCTGAGCGGCCTGCAATGGTCGCTGGTGGGTGGCGTGATGGTGCTGGGCGCCGGCGCCTCGCTGATCCTGTTCCGCCGCCGCCAGCAGCGCCTGGCCGCCGAGGCCGCCGCCGCCGCTGCCGCCGCCGCGGCCGCCGCGGCCGCCGCCGCCGCCGCGGAGAGCATGGACGACGCCATCGCGACGGTGGGCCAGGACATCCAGATCCGCCTCTCCTCGCTGACCGCGCTGCAGGAGATCGTCGACCAGCGCCCCGAGGAGGCGCTGGCGGTGATCCGCACCTGGATCGAGGAGGGCACCCCCGTATGATGGCGCGTCCCTATCACCCGCCCTCGCTGACGGCGCTGATCGCCGATGAGGATGGCACCACCGCCGCCCGCCTGGCCGCCGAGGAGCGGATCCGCGCCATCGCGCTGGAGACCGGGCGGCAGCGCGGGCTGGAGGAGGGCCTGGCGCGCGGCCGTGCCGAGGGCCGCGCCGCCGGCCGCGCCGAGGCCGAGCGCGAGGCGGCCGAGGAGCAGGCCCGCCGCGGCGAGAAGGGCGCGGCGCTGGCGGCCACCGCGCTGGAGCGGCTGCTGGCGCGCCGGGCCGAGGATCGCCGCCTGCTCGATGCCGATCTGCGCGCCGCCCTGGTGGCCGCGCTGGAGGCCGTCTTCCCGACGCTGCTGGCGCGCGCCGCCGGCGGCGAGGTGGCGGCGCTGCTGGCCGAGGCGCTGACCGAGCGCGCCGCCGACCGCATCACGCTTCGCGCCCATCCGGAGACGCTCGCCGCCATGCAGGCGGAGGGCTTCCCGGGCCGCGACCAGACCCAGGATCCGGCCGGCCGGGTGCGGCTGCTGCCCGACCCTGCGCTGCCGGAGGGCCAGGCCGAGGCCGGCTGGGCCGATGGCGGATTGATCTACGACCCGGCGGCCCTGCTGCAGCGTGTGCTGGCCACGCTCGGCGCCGCCATGCCACAGGAGACGACGCCGTGAGCGAGAGCGCGCCCACCGAGAACCCTTTCCTCGCCGAGCGCAAGCCCCGCATCATGGACATTCCGGTGAATGTCCAGGTGGTGCTCGGCAACAAGCGCCTGCCGATGGCGGCCCTGTTCAACCTCAGCCGCGGCTCGGTCATCGAGTTCGACAAGAAGGTGGGCGAGCCGATCGACCTGATGGCCAATGAGCGGCTGATCGCGCGCGGCGAGATCCAGATCACCGATGACGGGCGGCTGTCGATCTCGATCACCGAGATCGTCTCCTCCTCCAGCTGAGCCCGGCCGGTTCCAGAGGACGCGCGCAGAATGCCGCTTCCGCCTCCCCCCTCCGCCCTGCCGGCCGTCCAGCGCGCGGCGCGCGTCGCGGCGCTGGCGCTGCCGCTGCTGCTGCTGGCCTTGCCGGCGCTCGGCCAGAGCGTGACGCTGAGCCTCGGCCCGCAGGGCGGCCAGGCCGTGGCCAGCGGCGCGCAGAGCCTGACGACCAATGTCGTCGGCCTGATCGTCGCGACGACCCTGCTGGCGCTGGCGCCGGGCATCCTGGTGGTGGCCACCGCCTTCACCCGCATCGTGGTGGTGCTGTCGATGCTGCGCACCGCGCTCGGCCTGCAGCAATCGCCGCCCAATTCGGTGATCGTCAGCCTCAGCCTGTTCCTTGCCGCCTTCGTCATGGCGCCGGTGCTGGAGCGCGCCTGGAACGACGCGGCGCGGCCGCTGATCGATGGCACCATCACCGAGGAGATGGCGGCCGAACGCGCGCTCGGCCCGTTCCGCAGCTTCATGGAAGCCAATGTGCGCGAGCGCGACCTGGCGCTGTTCATCGAGATCGCCCGCTGGCAGCCGCCGGCGCCGTCCCCCGGCACGCAGGGCGCCGAGCCGCGCGCCGGCGAGGTCGCGCCGCGCGCGCCGGTGCCGCTGCACATCCTCTCGGCGGCCTTCATCATCTCCGAGCTGAACAAGGCCTTCCAGATCGGCTTCCTGCTGTTCCTGCCCTTCCTGGCGATCGACATCGCCATCAGCTCGGTGCTGATGGGCATGGGCATGATGATGCTGCCGCCGGTCGTGGTCAGCCTGCCCTTCAAGCTGATCTTCTTCGTGCTGGTCGATGGCTGGTCGCTGGTGGCCGGCGCCCTGGTGCGGAGCTTCACCGCATGAGCGGCGGCCAGGGGAAGGGCAGCGCCGGGAAGGACAGCCCGCCCGCGGGCGGGCCGCCGCGCCTGGCCGCGCCCGTGGCGCCGCCCGCCCTGGCGCCGCGGCGCCGGCGGCGGCGCGCCCTGGCCTCGGCGCTGCGCCTGGTCGCGGCGCAGGAGGCGGTGCCGGAAGCCGGCCTGGCCGGCCTGCGCGAACGGCTCGCCGCCATCGCCGCCAGCCAGGGCGTGTTCCTGCCGCCCCCCGCCGGCAGCGAGGGCGATGCCGCCGAGGCGCTGGCGCGGCTGCAGCATGCCGGCCCGCCCCCCGAATGCACGGCCCTGCTGGCCGCGCTGCTGTTGCCCCTGCTTGCCCTGCGATCCGAGCCGCGAGGTCCCGACCGATGAAAGCCCCCGAAGCGCGCCGCGCCGTGCGCCCCAGCGAGAACCGGCAGGATTCCCTCTCGGATGTCGCGACGCTGTTCATGACGCTGGACGAGCAGCGCATGCAGGCGCTGTTCGACCGGCTGGAGGAGCATGAGATCCGCCGCGTCAGCCGCGCCATGGCCAATCTCGGCAAGATCGACATCGACCAGGTGGAGCGGGTGATCACCCGCTTCCGCAACGAGGTCGGCCGCACCGGGACCGTGATCGGCACCGCCGAGACGACCGAGCGGCTGCTGCGCCGCCTGCTGCCGAATGAGAAGGTCAGCGAGATCATGGACGAGATCCGTGGTCCCGAGGGCAAGACCATGTGGGAGAAGCTGGCCAATATCTCGCCCGAGGTGCTGGCCACCTATCTGCGCACCGAGCTGGCGCAGACCGCGGCCGTGATCCTGGCCAAGCTGCCGGCGCAGCACGCGGCCCGCGTGCTGGCGCTGCTGCCCAAGGCCTCGATCGACGAGATCGTGCTGCGCATGGTGCGCATGGACAGCATCCAGAAGGGCGTGCTGCAGGATATCGAGGCGACGCTGCAGAAGGAGTTCATCACCAATCTCAGCCGCAGCTACGAGCGCGACAGCTCGCAGATCGTGGCGGAGATCATGAACCGCGCTGACAAGGGGCTGGTCGACCAGCTGATGCGCGTCATCGAATCGCGCGAGCCGCATGCGGCCAGCCGCATCAAGCGCATCATGTTCACCTTCGACGACCTGATCCGCGTCGACCGCACCACCTTCGGCACGCTGGTGCAGGAATGCCCGGTCGACAAGCTGCAGATCGCGCTGACGGCGGCCAGCCAGGAGCTGCGCGAGCTGTTCCTGGCCAGCATGTCGGCGCGCGCCGCGGCGATGATGCGCGACGAGATCGAGAACATGCCGGCGCAGCGCCGCAAGACGGTCGAGGACGCGCAGGCCGACATCATCACCATCGCCAAGCGCCTGGCCGATGAGGGCCGCATCTTCATCCTCGACGAGGACGAGGCGGGCGAGAGCTGAGGGAAGGGCGGGGCCGGCCATGGCCGAGCGGCGCGACAGGCTGGGGGCGGTGGAGCCGGTGACGCCCGACCAGGCGCCCGGGCCGCCGCCGCCGCGCGCCGAGCCCGCCCCGCCGCCCGCCGGGCGGGAGGCGGGGGCGGGCTACGCCGCCGCGGCGCGGGCGCTGAGCGCGGTGCCGCCGCTCGGCCAGCCGGAGCTGCCGGCGGCCGATGAATGGCCGGCGCTGGATGCGGCGCTGCTGCTGCGGGCCGGGCTGGGCCCGCTGCTGCCGGGCGGGCCGGGCGGGCTGGTCCTGCCGCTGGCGCTGGCCCTGCTGCGGCCGGATCCGCGCCGCTGGCTGGGGGCGGAGCGGCTGGCGGCGCTGGCCGCCTCGCTGGCCCTGGCCGAGCCGGAGCTGTCGGCGCTGCTGGAGGCGGTGCCGCCGCTGCCGGCCTCGCTGGGCGAGCCCGCCGCCTGGCAGGGCCGCGCCGTGCCGCTGCTCGGCCCCTCGGGCGGGCTGCTCTGGCTGGCGCTGTTCTGGCGCCCCGATCGCCGCCGGCGCGACCGCCATGCCCTGGCGGCGCGGCTGGTGCTGCCGGCGACGGGGCGGGTGGAGCTGCGCGCGCGGCTCGAGGAGGCGCGGCTGGACGCGGTGCTGGAGACCGCCCAGCCCCTGCCGCGCCCGGTGCTGGCGGCGCTGCAGGAGGGCTTCGCGGGCGTGCTGCGGCCGCTCCGCCTGCAGGGCCATCTGACGCTGCGGCACAGCGGGCAGGAGGGTCGGACTTGAAATGCGAAAAACCATCGCGCTAAACAGGCAGGCCGCCAGGGGACGGGGTGATGAGCGCTGACGACCATCTCAAACGCCCGGTGATCATCAAGAAGCACCATGGCGACCATGACGACGAGCATGGCGGCCAGTGGAAGATCGCCTATGCCGATTTCGTCACGGCGATGATGGCCTTCTTCCTGGTGATGTGGCTGCTCTCCAGCACCACGGAATCGCAGCGCGAGGGCATCGCGCAGTTCTTCACCGCCTCCTCCATCCTCGACCTGCCCTCGGGCAATGGCACGCTGGATGGCGGGCGCTCGGTGCTGATCGCCGGCGACAGCCGGCAGGATTCCCTGACCCAGGTGGAGGATGGCGGGGCGCGGCCGGAGAGCCAGGGCGGCGAGACCGCCAATGACGGCGCCGCCGCCCAGGCCGCGCCGCAGCAGCAGGAGGCGATGCGCGACCCGATCGAGCGGCAGCGCTTCGACGCGCTGAAGGCCGAGATGGAGCGGCAGATGCGCGCTGACGCGCTGCGCGAATTCTCGCAGAACATCCAGCTGGAGATGACGCCCGAGGGGCTTCGGCTGCAGATCTTCGACCGCGACGGCCAGCCCATGTTCAACCCCGGGGCCACCGAGCCGACGCCGCGGCTGCTGCGCATCCTGGAGGTGGTGGGCAGCGTGCTGGCCAGCGTGCCGAATGAGGTGGTGGTGGCCGGCCACACCGATGGCCAGTCCTTCCAGCGCGGCAATTACGGCAATTGGGAATTGTCGGCCGACCGCGCCAATGCCGCGCGCCGGGTGCTGGAACGCTCCGGCGTGCGCCCGGCCCGGCTGTTCCGCGTCGAGGCCAAGGCGGCGGTCGAGCCGCTGCTGGCCGAGGCGCCCAATGATCCGCGCAACCGCCGCATCGCCGTGACCGTGCTGCGGTCCGATGTGGTGGCGGATGCGCGCGCCGCGGCCGCGCGCCGCGCCCAGCAGGAGCCGCGCCGGTGAAACCGCGCGACGCATCCGGCCGGCCGGCAGAAGCCGGCGCCGGTCCCCGCAACGACCATGCCGCACCGCGCGGCCGGCAGGATGCCGGCCGCCTCCCGATGCCCTACTGACACCGAGGGACCGCCATGACGGCCATCAACGCACTCCGCACCAGCACCTCCGGCCTCAATGCGCAGGCCACCAAGCTGGCGGGCATTTCCAACAACATCGCCAACAGCTCGACCGTCGGCTACAAGCGCGTCGACACCCAGTTCGAGAGCCTGGTGCTGGAGGGCTCCAGCAGCGGCTCCTACGCGCTGGCCGGCGTCGCGCCGCGCAACCGGCTGGAGATCAGCAAGGTCGGCCAGGTGCAGGCCACCGGCGTCGACACCGACATCGCCATCAGCGGCAATGGCTTCCTGGTGGTGAACGAGGATGCCGACAGCTCCGGCAAGTATCTGGCGACGCGCGCCGGCTCCTTCCGCCCCGACGCCTTCGGCAATCTGGTCAATTCGGCCGGCTTCTACCTGCAGGGCGTCAAGCTCGGCGCCGATGGGCAGCCCGTCAGCAACATGGGCGACAACAATGTCGACAGCCTGAGCACGGTGAACATCAACAACATCTCCGTCGCCTCGGCGCCGACGACGGAGATGCGCACCTGGTTCAACCTGCCGAAGAACGACACCGGCTTCGCCAACCCGCCGCCGCCGAGCAACGCCTATGTCAGCAGCATCGACTATTACGATTCCACCGGCGGCACGCAGACCCTGACCTACCGCTTCACCCCGGTGCTGCCGGAGCAGGATGGCGCGACCGACACCAGCACCTGGACGCTGGAGATCTTCGACAGCGCCTCGGGCAATCTCTCCAGCACCAATCTCTACGACCCGACCAAGCGGGTCGCCGCCATGGGCCTGCAATTCTGGAGCAATGGCGACAATGCCGGCACGCTGGCGGCGGTGTGGGACGCGACGGCGCAGGCCGCCGGCTCCGCCCAGGTGGCGTCCGGCTTCGCGCCGCCCGCCGGCTCCTCGCCGCTGCTGAGCGGCGTGCCCAACCCGGCGACCTATGGCGCGACGCCGACCACGCCGGCCACCAATTACGGCACGCCGGACAATCTGCCGGCGGCCAGCGTGCTCGGCAATTACGACGCGGTGAAGGGCACGCTGACGGTCAAGGTCGGCGTGCAGGGCGGCTTCGCCGGCACCGATCTGCCGATCACGCTGGGCACCTTCAACAGCTTCGAGGGCATCACCCAGCTCACCGGCAACTACCTGCCGACCAAGATCGAGAAGAACGGCTCGGCCTTCGGCCTGCTGGAGCGGGTCTCAGTGGCCGATGACGGCCAGGTCATCGCCACCTTCTCCAACGGCAAGTCGCGGCCGATCTACGCGCTGAAACTGGCGGTCTTCCCCAATGCCAACGGGCTGAACCCGGTCAGCGGCGATGCCTATGAGATGTCGCTCGATGCCGGCGCGGTGCGGCTGCTCGATCCCGGCAGCGGCGCCGCCGGCACCACCAGCGGCGGCGCGCTGGAAGCCTCCAATGTCGATATCGGCACCGAGCTGACGAACCTGATCGAGACGCAGCGGGCCTACAGCTCCAACGCCTCGGTCATCCGCACCGCCGACCAGATGCTGGAGGAAGCGACCAACCTGAAGCGGTGAGGCGCCTGGCGGCGGGGCGCGCGCCCCGCCGCTCCCGTCCTCCAGCCTGGAAGAGCGCAGCATGAGCATTTCCGCCGCCCTGTCGAACGCCCTGTCCTCGCTCGCCGCCGAACAGCGGCAAGCGGCGATCCTGTCCAACAACATCGCCAATGCCAGCACGCCGGGCTATGTGCGGCGCGACATGCCGCGCAGCGAGCGGCTGGTGGCCGGCACCGGCTCCGGCGTCAACACCGACGTCACCCAGCGCCTGGGCGATGCGGCGCTGGCCGCCGCCTCGCGCTCGGCCGATGCCAGCGAGGCCTATGCGCAGCAGCTGCAGGAAGGGCTCGAGGCCTATAACGCGCTGATCGGCCAGCCTTCGGATGCGCGCTCGCTCTCCTCGCGCCTCGGCGCCTTCCAGACGGCGATGACGACGCTCTCCTCCGCCCCCGACAATGCCGTGGCGCAGAGCCAGGCGCTGGAGGCGGCGCGCGACCTGGTGGACGCGCTGCACGATGCCGATGCCGCCGTCGCCAAGGCGCGCTCGGAGGCGGATCTGCAGGTCTCGCGCGATGTGGAGGGGCTGAACAGCGCCTTCGACCAGCTGGCCGAGATCGACCGCAAGCTGGCCCTGGCCAGCGCCCGCGGCGGCTCCACCGCCGAATATGAGGACCGGCGCGACGTGCTGTTGGCCGAGATCGGCAAGACCATCCCGATCCGCATCTTCGACAATGGCCCCGGCCATCTGCTGGTGATGAGCGATGGCGGCAACACGCTGTATGACAGCACCGTGGTGCACCGGCTGGACTTCACCCACAGCCCGGTGATCCAGGCCGAGCAGCGCCACCCCGCCGCGCTCTCGGCGGTGACGGTGGACGGGCAGGCCCTGCGCATCTCCGACACCGGCAGCCTGGCCGGCGCCTTGCGGCTGCGCGACGACACATTGCCGAAATTCGTCGACATGCTGGACCAGGTCGCGGTGCGGCTGATCGAGAGCTTCCAGGATGCCGATCCGACGCTGACCGGCAACCAGGCCGGGCTGTTCACCGATGCCGGCGCCGCCAATTGGGATGGCAGCGGCGGCTATCCGACCTTTGTCGGCATGGCGCGCAAGATCGAGCTCAACGCCGCGGTCGATCCCGAGCAGGGCGGCCAGCTCTGGCGCATGCGCACCGGCGTCAATGCCACGGCGCAGGGCAATGCCGGCGACAACACGCATATCATCGCGGCCCTCGACGCGATGAATGCCAGCCGCGCCTATGACAGCAGCACCGGCCTGCCGGCCTCGATGACGCTGTCCCAGGCGGCGTCGCAGAGCATCGGCCTGATGCAGGGCGAGCGCGCGGTGTGGAGCGACCGGGCGGAGACGCGCGGCCGCCTCGCCGCCGAGGCGCGCGAGGAGCTCAGCAACAAGACCGCTGTCAATGTCGATGAGGAGCTGCAGCGGCTGTTGCTGGTGCAGCAGACCTATTCGGCCTCCGTGCAGATCATCCAGGCGGCGACGCGCATGCTGGATGAGCTGAGCACGATCGGCCGCTGAGCCGCGGAAGGGAACAGAGCATGATGACGGATCGGGTCAGCCCTTCGGGGGTCGCGCTGGGGCGCCAGCGCAACCTCGCCCGGCTGCAGAGCGAGCTGGCGGTGCTGACCGCCGAGATGTCCTCCGGCCGCAAGGCGGATCCGGCGCGCGCGCTCGGCGTCGGCGCCTCGCTGCTCTACAAGCTCTATGGCGATGTGCAGCAGGGCGAGGCGATCCGCAACTCGACCAGCCTGGCCGGCCAGCGGCTGAAGGCGGCACAGGAGGCGCTGACCTCGGTGGGCGGGCTGATGGACCAGATGGCGCCCGAGATCCTCAAGATCGATGCGCTGAAGGGCAATGGCTACACCATCATCGCCAGCAATGCGCGCGAGGTGATGGGCAGCATGACCGACCTGCTCAACAGCCATTGGGACGGGCAGAATCTGTTCGGCGGCACCGACAGTTCGCAGCCGCCGCTCTCGTCCTCCTCCGGCCTGCTCGCCTGGGCGCAGAACCAGCTGGATGCCGCGGTGACCGCCGCCGGCGGGCCGCTCGACGCCACCCAGGCGACGGCGCTGATCGGCCAGTTCGACGCGCTGTTCGCCAATGTGCAGCGCGACAACACGGGTCTCACCTCCTTCTACGGCCTGGTCTACCAATCGACCAGCCGCACCGATCTGGCCGGCAGCACCGATCCGGAATCGGACGCGCCCTCGCTGATCCGCATCGGCGCGGGCGAGACGCTGAGCTACAATGTCCGGGCCGACAACGCCGCCTTCAAGGACGCGTTCAAGTCGCTCGCCATCCTCTCCATGCTCGACGCGCCCTCGACCGAATTGTCGGAGGAGGCGAAGACCGCGCTGCTGGACCAGGCCGGCCTGCTGATGAACGGCGCGCGCGCCAAGCTGACCGTCGTGGCCGGTGTGCTTGGCGGCAAGCAGGACCGGCTCGACAAGGTGGGCGAGATCCAGGAGCGCGCCGTGGCCGCCGCGACCGCGCAGATCAACGATCTGGAAGGCGCGGACTATTACACCGTGTCGGACCGCATCAACACGCTGCGCATCCAGCTCGAGGCCACCTACTCGATCACCGCGAAGCTCTCCGAGCTGAGCCTGGTGAACTATCTCTGACCCGCGCCGCGACAGACGGAGAAGCCGTGACATGACCGCCGAGACCCTGCGCAGCGCGGCTGCCGAACCGCCCCCCTATGTGCCCCTGGCGCTGGAGGAGGAGGATGTCGCCGCCTATGCCGGCATGGCCGAGGCGATGGGCTGCAGCCTGGAGGCCTGCGCCGAGGGCTTCATGCTGGCGACCCCGCTGGCGCGCGACCTGGCGGTGAAGTTGTGGCTGCTGCTGCTGCGCCTGCGCGAGCTGCCGCCCACCGGGGCGGAGGGCGAGGCGGCGACGCGCGCCCTGCAGCTGCAGGAGGGGCTGCAGACGCTGCGCCGCGTGCTCGGCCTCGACCCCGCCGGCATGCCGCATGACGTGCTGGCCGAGGCCGGCCTGCGCTACCGGCTCTGAGCGGGGCCGCCGCCATGCGCCGCCCCCCCTCCCTCCGCGCTGTGCTGCCGCTGCTGGCCCTGCTGCTGCTGGCGGCAGCGCCCGCCGCCGCCCAGGTGCGGCTGAAGGATGTCGTCACCATCGAGGGGGTGCGCGGCAACCAGCTGGTCGGCTACGGGCTGGTGATCGGCCTGCAGGGCACCGGCGACCAGCTGCGCAACAACCCCTTCACCCAGCAGAGCCTGACCGCGATGCTGGAGCGCATGGGCGTCAATGTCGCCGATGCCCGCGTGCAGACCAAGAACACCGCCGCCGTCATCGTCACCGCCACGCTGCCGGCCTTCTCCCGCCAGGGCACGACGATCGATGTGCAGGTCTCGAGCCTTGGCGATTCGCGCAGCCTGAATGGCGGCACGCTGATCGTCACCCCGCTGCTCGGCGCCGATGGTGAGGTCTATGCCGTGGCCCAGGGCCCGGTGGTGGTGGGCGGTTTCCAGGCCGCCGGCCAGGCGCAGAGCATCAGCAGCGGCGTCACCACCCAGGGCCGGGTGCCCGGCGGCGGGCTGGTGGAGCGCGAGGTGCCGGTCGACATGCGCAACCTGCAGAGCATCCGCCTGTCGCTGCGCTCGCCCGATTTCACCACCGCGGTGCGGGTGGAGGAGGCGCTGAACCAGCGCTTCGGCCCCGGCAGCGCGACGGCGCTCGACCTCGCCACGGTGGAGATGCGCGTCCCGCCCGGCTTCCAGGAGCGCCTGCCCGGCCTGGTCGCGCAGATGGAGGCGCTGACCATCCGGCCCGAGACCCCGGCGAGGGTGGTGGTGGATGAGCGCACCGGCACCATCATCGTCGGCGCCCAGGTGCGCATCGACCCCGTGGCCATCACCCATGGCAATCTGGTGATCCGCGTGACGGAAAGCCCGATCGTCAGCCAGCCCAACCCGCTTTCGGGCGGCGAGACGGTGGTGGTGCCGCGCACCCAGGTGGAGGTGGACGACCAGCGCGGCCGCCGCCTGGCGACGCTGCCGCCGGCCAGCACGCTGAAGGATCTGGTGGATGGGCTGAACGCGCTGGGCCTGGCGCCGCGCGACCTGATCTCGGTGCTGGTGGCGCTGAAGGCCAGCGGCGCCATGCATGCCGACCTGCAATTCATCTGAGGCGATGGAGCGCCAGGCGGGCCGCGAAAGGCGGGGCAGGGCGGGCGGCGTGGGCCGCTCAGCAATGCCCCGCATCGCCGGCCCAGCCGGGATGCGCCAGCTCGCCCAGATGCTCGTCCAGCCCGGCGCTGCGCAGCGCCTGGATGCTGGCCCAGCCGCCCGGACGGTCGACCCGCACCGGCAGCACATGCAGCCCGGCCGCCGCCGCATCCTCCGGCCAGCCGCCTTCCCACAGCTCGACATGGAAGCGCGCCAGCGCCTCGCTGGCGAAGGTGGCGACGGCGTCATGCCCCGCCGCATTCAGCTTGGACCAGAAGGACAGGGACGGGGTGCGGCCGACATAAAGGCCCAGCGCCGCGTGCACCACAACGAAACCGCGTCCGAAATGCGCGTTCATCAAAGCCTCATGGGAGGTGGCGGAGTAGATATCCGCGGCCTCCTGCCGGCGTGGCCAGACTATGCCGCGCCGGCGCGAAATCGGCAATCGAGACGGTGTCTCAAAATGAGAGAGGCCGCTCAGCGCACCGCGCCATAGCCATTGCGGCTCCAGCCATCGCTGAACATCGGCGTGCCGCGCCCGGCCTGCTCGGCGCGCGCCTCGCGCAGCGGCGCGGCCACGGCACCGCCGCGCGCGGCGGCCGGGGCGGCGGCGGGGCTCGCCGGCGCGGCGGTGGGCGCCTCGGCCAGCACGGGCGGCGTGCTGGGCATGCCGAGCGGGTCGAAGCCGCGCACATCGAAACTGCGGGCATGCAGCTGGCTGGTGTCGATCGGCGGCACGCCCTGGCGGGCGGGTTGCGCCAGCGCCAGGCTGGGCAGCAGCGTGGCACCAAGCAGGCAGGAGAGCAGGACGACGCGCATGGGGGTGCGTTCCTCCTTGAGGGGGCAGGGGAGGGATGGGGGTCTGGGGCGGGTCGCTCCGGCCGTCCTGGCGTCCCGTTGCCCCCAGAACGGACGGCGAGGCCGCTCGTTGCAGGGCACAACGGTTTTGTCCTGCTGTTTATACGCCCGAAAGGCGCTTAGCGGTTGTTAACCGACGGTGCCTCATACTCCGCTCATTCGCTGAATCGCGGAGCGCCGGAAGCGCGGCCGGCAAAGCCCGGCCCGCCCGCACCGCCCAGGACATGGACGAACCAATGTCGCTTGGCCTCACCCTGCTGCTGAACGCCGCCGGCGCCGCGCTGGACCGGCTCTGGCATCTGCGGCTGCAGCAGGACAGCGCGGTGGTGCTGCCCGACTATCTCGACCCCGGCCTGCCCGCCCCGCTGGAGCCCGCGCCCGCGGCGGCCGAGCAGGCGGCGCGCGCGCTGCTGCTGCGCATCGGCCAGCAGATGCGCGGCATCGGCCTGGCGCCGCTCGCCGCCGCCATCCTGCAGGCCGGCCTGCCGGCGCGCCGCCAGGCCGCGCTGCTGGCGCTGGCCGGCAGCGCCCCCTGGCAGCCGGTGCCGGGCCTGCCCGGCCTGTGCCAGCGCCTCTCGGCCGAGGGCGCGCTCTACTGGCTCGATTGCCGCGCAGGCCAGGGCGCCGAGCACGCGCCGCATGCCCTGCGCGACCAGGAGCAGCGCCTCTGGCTGCTGGCCGAGCCGCCTTCGCACACCGCCCTGCCCGCGGCGGCGCCCGATCTGGCGCGGCGCAGCGGCTTCGACTGCCTCTCCCAGGATGCCGCGCTGCGCGATGTGGTGCTGGGGCTGCGCGCCGCCGGGCAGGCGGCGCTGGCCGCCGGCGTCGCCGCCCTGCTCGGCGCGCTGGAGGGCGAGCAGGATGCCGCCTGGCTGGCCCGCCCGGCCCTGCCCATCCCGGCCCGCGCCCCCGCCGCGGCCTGAGGCCGGCCCCACGCGCGTCCTATCCTGCGAGCTTCGGGTGCCGCCACGACCCCTTCGGGCCATGGCCCGCCGGGCGCTCAGATGCGGATACCCCGGTGCCAGAGAGCCCGCGGCACGCGTCGCGCATGCTCCTTCAGCCAACCACGGCGGGCCCAGAGCAGCGCGACATACTCCACGCCCGTGATGTCGCCGTGCAGAAACGGATCAAGCCAATGCGTCTTGAAGATGGCTTCATCGGCTCCGAGGCGGGTCGTGCCATTGATCCTCCAGACGCCGCCGAGCGGCCAATCCTCCTTGTAGAGCCAGGCGCCGGCTTCATCCGGATGGTGCCGCAGGCTGCGGAGGAAATACGCGTTGGACACGGACGCCCTGACCCCATGGCTGGGCCCGCTCGCGCCTTTCCGGCCTGACCGCGGGCATGCGGCCGCATGCTAGGTCAGGACCCCGCGCTGCGGAACGCCTTTGCACGGCGAAGGGAACAGGCCGGAATCGCCCCGCAACGCGGCCTCAGCACGCCACCTGCCGCATCGCCTCCCCGGCGCGGCGGCGCACCGCCTCCCAATCCGCCGGCGCGCCGCCGGGCGGGTTGCGCAGCAGCGGCGCCACCCCGGCCTGGCGCAGGAAGTCGCGCAGATCGGCCAGCGGCACCGCCGAACTTCCCTGCGGCCCGCCGGCATAGACCACCCCCACCACATTGCCCGCCGCATCCAGCACCGGCCCGCCCGATTGCCCGCCGGCCAGGGCGGCGTCGATCTCCAGCCGCCAGCGCAGCCGCTCCGCCTTGTCGGCGCCGAAGTAGCGCAGCCCGTCCTCCCAGCTCGCCTCCATCTCGCGCCCGGCGCGGTCGGTCAGGGTGAAGCTCACCGCCTGGCCGCCCTCCGGCGCATGCACCGTCAGCGCCGCGCGGCGCAGCGTGCCGGGGCTCGCCTGCAGCGTGCCGCGTCCAGGCTGCACCGGATGCTGCGCCGGATAGCCCATGGCCAGCACCGGCATGCCACGCGCCAGGCGCTGCGCGGCGGAAAGCGGCAGCGGCGCATCCGCCGCTCCCGCCGGCCCGGCCAGCAGGGCGAGGTCGGTCACCGCCGCCTCCGCCACCACGCGCCAGGGGCCGGGCTGGCCGGCCACCTGCATCGGCAGCCCGGCCTCCCGGCAGCGCAGCACCACATGCGCATTGGTCACCAGCAGCCCCGGCGCCACCAGGAAGGCGGAGCCGGAGACATGCCCCTGCAGCGCCGCGCCGGGCGGCGGCGCGGTGCGGCCCGACAGCGCCTGCGCGCCGCACAACCCGGCCAGCCCCGCCGCCAGGGGCGCCACCACCAGCCATCGCCGCCATGCCCGCATCGCGCCTCGACCATTTTGCGAAAAACGGCTATGAGGTAGCACGCCGCCGCCCCGGCGGCCAAGACCCTTCGCAACCCGCCCGGAACCCGCGCCCATGGACGGCTTGCCACTGCTGATCCGCCTGGCCCGCCAGCAGGCCGATTCCCGCCGCGTGGCGGTCGCCGCCGCCGAGCGCGCCCGCCTGGACGAGGCCGCGCGCCTCGCGGCGCACGACACCGCCACGGCGCGGGAAACCGAAGGCGCGCGCGGCGATGCCGAAGGCATGGCGCTCTGGTCCGCCTGGTTCCGCCGGGCCGGCCGCCAGCGCGGCCGGCTCCTGGCCGGGCTGCACAAGGCCGCACAGGCCGAGGAAGCCGAGCGCGACGCGCTGCGCGAGGATTTCGCGCATCTGAAGCGGCTGGAGATCGCTCTGGGGCAGAAGGAGGAGGCGGCGCGGCGCGCGGCGCTCCGCCGGGCGGAGCAGCAGGCGGAAGAGGCCGAGCTGCGGCGGCGGCGGGGCTGACGGCAAAAAAAGCGGGGGAGAAGAATTCTCCCCCGCACCCCCTCATCTTTTCCTGTCAGGGCCGGCCGCCGCTGGCGGCCGGCTCACAGCCGGCCGAGATCGGGCTTCTCCTTGAAGCGGGCCCAGGCATTCAGCAGCTCCTTCAGCTGCTCCTCCTGGCTGGTGCGCTCGCGGCGCAGGATCTGCATGCGCTTGCGCAGCTCCAGGATCAGGTGGCCGCGCGGCAGATCGGCGCCGGTCTCGAACCGCTCCAGGAAGACGCGGCCCAGCTCGGGATCCTCGCGCTCGATGCAATAGGCGGCATAGGCCAGCACCGAGCCGCGCCCGAACTCGATCATCTTGCGGCCGAAGGTGCGCATCTCCAGCAGCCGCGGATGCTGCTCGACGATGCGCATCACCTCCGAGGGGGTGGGCTTGGCGTTGCGCGTGCCGGCGGGCTTCAGCTCATGCTTCCACAGCAGCACCGCGGCGGCGGCGATCAGCGGCCGGTCGCCGAAACTCTCGAAGCCGGCGCCCAGCTGCGGGCCCTTCTTGGCGTGGATGTCGTAGGTGGCATAAGCCTCCTCCGGCAGGCCGCGCATCACCGGCACCTCGATCGCCTCGCCGGCCTGGATCACCGCCGAGAGCCGGTGCTGGCCGTTCAGCAGGCGCCCGGACCGGCTGAAGCAGATCGGCTGGGCGTTCATCATCCAGTTGCCGGCGCGGATGTCGCGCGCGATGGCGTCCACATGCGCGGCGACGATCTTGCGGTTGCGCGTGTTGTGGCCGAGATAGGCCTCGGCCATCTCCGGCGTGATGGTCTCGATCGACAGCGGGAAGACATTCTCCTCCTGCGTCAGGCGCTCCACCGCCGCGCGCAGCTCCTGCGCCGTCTCCTCCGTCTCCCCGGGCAGGCCGGGATCGTCGAGCCCGGCATAGCCCTCCAGGCGCGGGAATTCCTCCCCCTTGGTCGGGTTGGCGCTGCGGTCGATCCAGGCGAAGCTGCGCGGCGTCTCGCCGGCCAGCGTGGCGTTCAGCGCCTTGATGCACAGGGCGAACAGCGTCACCGGCTTCAGCCGCGTCGCCGGGTCGCCGCGCGTCAGCTCGATCAGGTCGCGGATCCGCGCCCCCCCGGCTCCAGTGGCGCATATTTCTCCGGCCAGGCGATGGCGTCGAGGAAGCGCCGCGTCGCGGCCTTGTCCACCCGGAAGCCCATGAACAGCAGCGGCGTGCGCACCGCCTCGGACAGCGCGGTGGCCTCGCTCTCCAGCGACATCTTCACCGCCTGCTCGAGATCCGGATTGGCCCGCAGCACCCGGTCCATGCGCGACCAGGAGGCGGTGCCGGCGCCCCGCAGCATCTTGCCGTCATCGTAGCGGATCAGCTTCACCAGCGCCGATTGCAGCGCATGCGCATGCGGGATGCCGCGCGCCTCCAGCACGCCCGCGAAGGAGCGGCGGCGCTGCTGGTCGATCGTGTGCAGCACGTCATCGGGGATGTTCTGCGCCATCACCGTCAGGAAGGGCAGCCCCGCCTTGACGCAGGCGCGCAGCCGCTGCACCCCGTCCAGCAGCACGCCGCCGCGCGACAGGATCACCGGCATGCCGTTGAGGATCCAGCGCCCCTCCCGCATCGCCTCGGCATAGGCATTGATCGCCGCCGCATTGTCGCCGGCGCCCGGCCGCTTGCGCGCCAGCAGCGCCGTGGCGCCCTCGGGCGTCACCAGCTCGATCGAGAAGCGCGGCCCGTCCGCCGCCTGGCCCTGCAGCTGGACGATGCGCCCGGCCTGCGCCGCGGCCTTGCCCCGCGCCGCGCGCGGCGCCTTGGGCTGCGTCTCTCCGGCCGCGCCCTCCGCGATTCTGCCCTCCGCCATTCTGGGGGTCTTGCGTGCTGCTCCACTGACCCGCGCCATGCGCTGCTTGCTCCCGCTGGAAACGCCGCCCCCATCGGGAGGGGGGCCTGCGCCGCGTTTAGACTTTTTTCGCTCTTTGATCCATACGCAAAAATGCGTCATGGCAATTTTTCGTAAATTGTTTTTCGCAGGAGGCCGGGCCACCCCGGCCCAGCGCTGTGAGGCCTGGCCCGGTTAGGCTTTGGCTTACCATGTTCTCGATCACCGATGTGGTGGGGCGGAAGCGCCGGTGCTAAAAATCCCTGTCCCCGGGACGGCGCGGCCGCGGCCCCGCCGGCGCCGCGCCGGACCAGCGGGCAGGTGCCGCCCTTCCGGCCGCGCCGGGCCCCGCCAGGCGTGCCTGATCCAAGCTGCCAGGAAGGAGAACCTCTCCCATGACCGGATCCGCCCCCTTCTTCGTCAACCACAGCATCCGCCTCAGCCGCGCCGAGGTGCTGGAGGCGCTGCGCGCCGCCGCGCTGCACCGCGCGCGCGAAACGCTGCGCCTGGTCGAGCCCACGCCGCGCGGGGTGGAGATGGAGACCCGCCTGCTCTCCGGCGCCATGGTCGAGATCGACGGCGCCGCGGTGATGATCGAGGGCCGTCTGCCCGAGGATCTGGCCGCGCTGCTGCGCGCCCAATCCGGCATCCAGGCCGGCATCCAGACGGGCCTCCAGCCCGGCAGCACGGCCGGCCTCGGCCCGCTGGCGCCCATCGCCGCGCCGCCCGCCCCGGCCAATGCCACCCCCGGCAAGACGGATGCCCCGGCCGAACCCCTCGTCCTCGCCTGAGCCGGCGCGGCCGCGCGCCGCCCGCCCGGGGCAGGACGCGGCCCGGGCGGCGCTCGGCGCCGCCTGTGGGGCGGCCCGGCCCCGGCCTGGCCCGCGCTGCTGTGCTCCTGCCGCCTGCTGCATGGTTGTGCGAAATACCATGAAAAGCGCCGCTCCGCGACGGTGTCGCGGGGCTCGGCCGCGCTTTTGCCGGTCCGGCGCGCCTGCAGGCTTGCAGGACGTCGCCGGGCCGGCTTCTCTGTTCACGGAGTCGTGATCGTGCCGAGGCTCGAGGAGAAGGCGATGACCGCGCGGGTGCGTCCCGGACAGGATGGGCAGTGGCAGGTGGTGGTCGGCCAGGGGCCGATGGCCTTCCGGCGCGAGCATTTCCACGACCGCGCCGCGGCCGAGGCCTGGGCCAGCATGGCCGCGCTCTCCGCCCGGCTCTGCCTGGTGCGCATCGGCAGCAAGCGCTTCCTCGGCACCGCGGCCGAGGCGCTGCGCCGCTGGGCGATCGACCAGGGCACCCTGCCGCGCAGCGAGGGCGGCACCCAGCTGGCGCCGCTGCAGCGCCTGGGCCCGCTGATGGCCGATCCGGATTGCGCCCTGCCGCTGGCGGCGCTGCTGCCGGCCGATCTGGCCGCGCTGCGCGCCCGCCGCCTGGCGGCGCTGGGCTGCCCCGACACCGCCCTGGTGGAGCAGGCGGCGCTGGCCGCGGCGCTGGAGCAGTTCCGCGACTTCCACCTGCCGGCGCTGGAGGATCCCTTCGCCGAGGTGGCGCCCGACGGGCTCTGCGTGCTGGACGAGGCCGCCTGCGCCCAGCTGCTCTCCCAGGCCGGCCGCGTCGGCACGGCGCTCGAGCGCATGGTCGGGCTGATGCTGACCACCGCCACGCCGCTGCCCGCCCTGCTGCGCTGGAGCAGCGCCCAGGCCGACCGCGCCGCCGGGCTGCTGCACCGCCCCGACGGCCCGCCCGTGCCGGCCCCGGCCGAGCTGCTGCCGCCCCCCGGCACCGCCCCCACCACGCCGCTGCTGCCGGGCCTCGACCGCGCCGCCGCCGAGCGCGGCCTGGCCGCCCTCGGCGCCGCGCTGGGCCGGCCGGGCCTGGCGCCGGAGGCGCTGCGCCTGACCGCCCTGACCCAGGCGCTGAACCAGGGCGGCCATCTGGACGAGGCGCTGCGCCTGGCCGGGGCGCGCGCCGCGCTGGTCGGCTGAGCCGGCCGCGCGCCGGCTTTTGCGAAAATGTTTGCGTCCGCTGTGCGAAAAACCTAGAAAGGGCTGCGGAGCGGCGCCCCGCCGCCATGCCACCCACGGCCTTCCGCGAGGGGCCATCCTAGAACGGGATCCGTCATGAGCATCTTCGGCAAGCCCAGCGGCGGGGAGCCGCGCATCACCTTCGAGCGCATCGACCTCTCGGCCGCCGGCCCGTCCCTGGCCGAGGACGCCACGTCCTTTCGCGGCTTGGTCGAGGCCGCCGAGCGCGCCCCGGCCGAGCGCACCCCGGCCGAGCGCATCGGCGGCGACCGGCAGGAGCCGCGCATCGGCCGCGGCGCGCCGCAGCCCGCCTCCGTCATGCTGGTGGCCGCCGA
The DNA here is from genome assembly GCF_030818485.1 of Pseudoroseomonas cervicalis. Lineage (NCBI taxonomy): Bacteria > Pseudomonadati > Pseudomonadota > Alphaproteobacteria > Acetobacterales > Roseomonadaceae > Roseomonas > Teichococcus cervicalis. Next base: position 95,127 of record NZ_JAUTAJ010000001.1, read on the forward strand.
TAGCGAGCTGGAGGGCAGGCTGCGCAGCCGCGGCGTGGTGCGGGTGGAGGGCGTGCTGCGCGGCACGCTGCACGCGCCGGTGCTGCTGCTGGAGCCGGGCGGGCTGATCGAGGGCACGGTGACGGTGGAGCGCGCCCGCATCTGCGGCACGCTGCGCGGCACGCTGCTGGCGCGCGAGGTCGAGGTGGTGCGCACCGCCTCGCTGGATGCCGAGCTGGTCTATGACGAGATCAGCGTCGAGCGCGGCGCCCGGCTGCGCGGCCTGCACCGCCAGCGCGACCCGGAGCCGAAGCCGGCCGAGATGGCGCCGGAGGAGGCCACGGCCGAGCCGCCCGCCGCCATGGCCGCGGCGGAGGCCGGGCTGACCGTCAGCCTCGCCGTCTCGCCGGAGCTGGCCGCGGCGGCCGCCGCCAGCACCGCCGCCCTGGTGGCGGAGGCCGAGGCGGCGTTGCACTCCCTGGCCCAGGCCACCCAGGCCGCGGCCGAGGCGGTGGCCGACCTGGCCGAGGAAGGCGTGCCCGATCTGGTGGCGCTGGAGGCCGAGCTGCGCGCGACGCCCGAGGAGCTGCTGATCGGCAAGCCGGCGCTGGGCTGAGGCGCCGGGCGGCGACACCGCCCGCGCATCGGCGCCTGGTGCCGGGGGAGGCGCCCCTTGGCCCTCCCGGCCGCGGCCCGCGGCGGCGCCCGGGCCGCCCTCGCTCCCGGGCGGGCGCCCGGCCCGGCTGCGATGCCGCACGGCCCCGGCCGCTTCCGCGCCCGCCATGAGCCGTGGCGGGTTTTCGCCCGTCAGGGCTTCCCTCCTGCTGGCCGCCCCGGCTGGCTGCTGGCCGGCGGCCGCCGGCGCGGCGCCCTCTCGCTGCGCTACCCCGCCGCTGCGGCGTCCCGTCGCTGCAGTACCCTGTCGCTCAGCGATAGAGCGGCGTCAGCCCCGGATAGGGGATCTCCGCCAGGCCGCGCTCGCGCAGCAGCCGGTTGGCGGCGCGCGTCACCTCCTTCGGCCCGGCCTGGAACCCGTCCAGCACGAAATAGCCGTTGCGCAGCGGACGCACCCGGCCGCCCAGCATGCAGCAGGCATACTGGATCGGCGTCATGTCGTCCTCCACCTCGGCGAAGCTGGACAGGAAGGGGGAGCTGTCCCGCCCCTTGCTGGCGCGGCTCATCACGCGCTTGGCGCGGCGCTGCGCGTACCAGGGCTCGATGCCGAAGGCGCGGGCCAGGCTGTTCACCTCCTCGCCCGCCAGCAGCCGGCGGTCGAACTCGCCGCGCAGCTCGGCGGCGAGGGCACGCCGGCGCACCTGCTGGCGACGCTTGTGCGGGGGGTGCAGCCGGTCCTCATCCTCGTCCACAGTGTCTCTTCCTCTGTGTCCGCGTCGCGTGACGCGATCCGGGTCGCTCCTTCTGGAGATCAAGGAGCCGTCCCTTCTGGAGGCCGGCGATACCGCACGTTATGCGAAAATTTGCTGATCCCTCGCTAACATCATCCCGGTCCAAGACCTTTTCCTCACGAAAAAGGGAGCGATAGGATGACGCAGTTTCCCCTGGCCCTTCCGCATGGCTGAGACGGCGCCGATCGGTGCGGCGCCGGCCGCGCCCGCCTGGGCCCCGGGCGCCGGCGGCGCCAGCCGCCCGCCCACGCCGCGCCGCCTGGCGCAGCAGCTGGAGGCCAGTTTCGCCGCCGAGCTGCTGCGCGCCGCCCGCCCGCCGCAGAAGGAGGGCCTGGGCGGCCGCGGCACCGGCGGCCAGGCCTTCGACAGCTTCATGGACGAGGCGCTGGGCGAGGCGCTGGTGCGCCAGGGCGGGCTCGGCCTGACCGGCGCGCTGGAGCAGGCCATCGCCCGCCGCGTCCAGGGCGAGGCGGCCGGGCGCACGCTCCCGGCGGGAGGCCGGCCATGAGCGCGCTGCTGCAGGCCGCCCAGGCGCTGCACCAGGTGCTGGAGCAGGAGGCGGCGGCGGCGCGCCAGGCGGCGCTGCCCGAGCTGCACCGGCTGATCGCCGAGAAGCGCCGCGCCGTCGCCGCCCTGTCCCAGGCCGGCCCGCCGCAGAGCGAGGCGGAGCGCCAGGCGCTGCGCGGCATGATGCGCGCGGCGGAGGAGAACGCCATGGTGCTGGGCGCCGTCGCCGGCGCGCTGGAGGCGGTGCGCGACCAGCTGCGCAGCGACCTGGCCCAGGCCGCCGATCCCGGCCTCTACGCCCCGGTCGGCCCGCAGCGGCAGCGGCTGCGCCACACCCTGGCCGCCAGCTTCGACCGCACGGCATGAGCGGCGCCCGGCACCGCGCGGCGCCGGCGGAGGCCTCGCCGGCGGCGCGGCTGCAGGAGGCGCTGCGCCGGCACCGCCAGGGCGAGCTGGCGGCCGCCGCGCCGCTCTACCGCGCCCTGCTGGCGCAGAAGCCGGTGCAGGCCGATGCGCACAACCTGCTCGGCCTGCTGCTCTGCCAGCAGGGCGAGGCCGGCGCCGCCCTGAAGCTGCTGCGCCGCGCCGTGGCGCTGCGGCCGGGGGAGGCGGAGTATCACCGCAATCTCGGCCTGGCGCTGCGCGCCGCCGGCCAGCCGGAGGCGGCGCTCGCCGCCTGCCGCCGCGCCGTGGCGCTGGCGCCCGGGCGGGCGGAGAGCCAGTTCAACCTGGGCAATGCGCTGGCCGCGCTGGAGCGCCATGCGGAGGCGGCCGAGGCCTATGCCGCCGCGCTGCGCCTGCGCCCCGACTATGCCGAGGCGCGGCTGCAGCTCGGCCGCGCCTGGCTGCTGCTGGGCCGGGCCGGGGAGGCCGTGGCGGCGCTGCGCCAGGCCGCCGCCGCGCGGCCGGGCTGCGCCGTCGCCGCCTACAATCTGGGCCTCGCTTTGCTGGCGGCGGGCGAACCGGCCGCGGCCGTCACGGCGCTGCAGGCGGCGCTGCGCGACGGCGCGCCGGAGGCGCCGGCGCGGCTGCATCTCGGCCTGGCGCTGCAGGCGGAGCGGCGCTTCGCCGAGGCCGAGGCGGCGCTGCGCCGCGCCCTGGCGCTGGATCCCGCCACGCCGGAGGGCTGGTTCAGCCTCGGCCTCTGCCTGCAGCAGGGCAGCCCGCCCGAGGCGGTGCTGGAGGAGGCCGCTGCCGCCTTCGCCCGCGCCGTGGCGCTGCGCCCGGGCCAGGCCGATGCCTGGTTCAACCTGGCCCTGCTGCGCCGCCGCCTGGGCCAGGGCGAGGCGGCGCTGGACGCGCTGCGCCAGGCGGTCGCGCTGCGGCCGCAGGATGTCGGCGCGGTGACCGAGCTGGCCAATCTGCTGACCGAGGAAGGCTGGCACGAGGCGGCGCTGGAGATGGCGCGCCGCGCCGCCGCGCTGGCGCCCGGGGATGCGGCGAGCTGGACCAATCTCGGCCGCACCCTGCTGACGCTCGGCCATTACGCCGAGGGCTGGGACGCCTATGCCCGCCGACTGCGCGAGCCCGACCATGTCGACCGTTCGCACGGCCTGCCGGAATGGCAGGGCGAGGCGCTGCCCGAGGGCGAGCGCGTGCTGGTCTGGCGCGAGCAGGGGGTGGGCGACGAGGTGATGTTCGCCTCCATCCTGCCGCAGCTCCTGGCCGAAGGGCGGAAGCTGCTGCTGCTCTGCCACCCGCGGCTCTGGGGCGCCTTCGGCCGCGCCTTTCCGGAGCTGACGCTGCTGGCCGAGGGCCCGCCGCCGCCCGGCGTCACCCGGCAGATCTCGGTGGCCGGGCTGGCGCGGCTGTTCCGCCGCCGGGAGGCGGATTTCGCGGCGCAGCGCCCCTATCTCTCGGCCGAGCCCGGGCTGCGCGCCCTGCTGCGCCGCCGCTACGAAACCGCGGGCGGGGCGCGGCTGCTCGGCCTGTCCTGGCGCAGCACCCATCCGGTGAGCGGCGCGGCGCGCTCGGTGCCGCTGGCCGCCCTGGCCGCGCTGGCGCGGCGGGGCTGGCGGCTGGTCAGCCTGCAATATGGCGAGGCCGATGCGCTGCGGGCCGAGGCGGAGGCCGCCGGTCTCGAGCTGCTGGTGGACGACAAGGTGGATGCGCGGGAGAGCCTGGAGCTCGGCCTGGCGCAGATCGCCGCCATGGACCATGTCGTCAGCATCGACAATTCGGCGGCGCATTTCGCCGGCGCGCTGGGCCTGCCCTGCGAGCTGCTGCTGCCGCCGGTGGCCGAATGGCGCTGGCAGGCCGCGCGCAGCGACAGCCCCTGGTATCCGAGCCTGCGCCTGTGGCGCCGCGCCGCCGGCGAGGATTGGGCGGCGCCGGTCGCGCGGCTGGCCGCGGCGCTGCCTGGCGCCGGACGCGAAATCTCGTGATCCGCGACACAGATGATTCTTGTGGCCGGATTTCGCAGAATGCTAGAAACGCTCGTCGCCGCCGCCCCCAAGGGGCCGTGCCGCCGATAGCCGCGTCAGAAGGCGCTTCCCAGAGAACCGGAACCCTCGAAGGGCGCAATCATGGTCAGCTCGATCCTCACCAACAACGGCGCGATGACGGCGCTGCAGTCGCTGAAGGCGACCCAGAAGAACCTGCTGCAGACGCAGAACCGCATTTCCACCGGCCTCAAGGTCTCCACCGCCAAGGACAACGCCGCCACCTGGGCGGTCGCCACCTCGATGCGGTCGGACATCGCCAACTACAAGCAGGTCAGCGAGAATCTCTCGGTCTCCTCCTCCATCCTGTCGACGGCCGAGGCGGCGGCGACCACCATCGCCGACCTGGTGAAGCAGGTGCGCACCAAGGTCACCTCGGCGCAGAACCCGGCGGTGGACAAGCAGCAGGTGCAGGCGGATATCGACGCCCTGCTGGCGCAGATCAACACCACGGCGCAGGCCGCCTCCTTCAAGGGCGTGAACCTGGTCAATTCCAGCGGCTCACAGCGCGTGCTGACCTCGGTGAACGCCGTCGACGGCGTCTCCACCGCGGCCTATACCGCGCTGAACAAGCAGAACCTGACGGTGGCCGAAGGCTCCATGCTGGAGAGCCTGAAGGATCTGACGGTGCTCTCCCGCGCCGACCAGACCTTCGTCAACACCAATGACGGCACCAAGAAGCTGCAGCTGACGGTCGGTGCGACGGGCACCAACCTGAACAATGGCAATGAGGTCGACTTCAAATATGTCGACTCGACCGGCACGCAGCGCACGCTGAAGGTGAAGCTGACCAAGGATATCAACGATATCCAGACCCTGGTCGACTATCTGAACGCCGATTCCGGCTTCAGCGCCCTGTTCCGCGCCGACCGCCTGAACACCTCGGGCTCGACGCTGGACACCGACACGCTGACCATCAGCGCCAAGAACCGCGATGTGGTCGAGTATTTCGGCAACATCAACAGCACCACCAAGGTGGTGAACTACTCGGCGATCGTCACGGTGGCCGCCGGCACCGGCTCGGCCGGCAGCTTCGACGCGGCGACCACCGCCTCGACCTCGCTGAGCGCCGATATGCGCCGCCTCGATGTCAGCTTCGTCGACCGCCCGCTGCAGCTCGGCGACACTTTCGAGATCAAGGTCGGCTCCAGCCTCGACCAGGACGACGCCACCACGCAGTTCCGCTATGTGCTGAAGGTGGTCGACGGCGCCTACAACACCGGCGACCTGCTGGTGGGCGACAGCGCCTACAGCAATGTCGACAATGTCTATGTCATCGCGGTCGCCGCCAGCCAGGTGACCAACGCCAATGTCACCGGCAAGGACATCGCGACCGAGCTGCAGACGGCGCTGACCACCGGCTCGACCAATGTCGCGGCGACCGCCGAGGGCATGGGCGGCGCCACGGCCGACTTCGTCTCCGCCGATGACTATCTGGCGGCGCCGGAAGCCACGGCGGGCACCGATTTCGGTGTCTATGTCGACAGCACCACCGGCAAGATGTCGATCATCAGCGACAGCATCACCGGCGACGAGCTCTACTACTTCAACTCCTCGCTGACCGACTACCAGACGCTGCTCGGCAAGATCGACAGCGCGACCAGCACGGTGAACAACGCCGCCGCCGCCTTCGGCACGGTGGGCACGCGCATCGACATCCAGAAGGACTTCCTGGACAAGCTGGTCGACACGCTGACCACCGGCCTCGGCGCGCTGGTCGATGCCGACATGTCGGAAGAGGCGGCGCGGCTGCAGGCGCTGCAGGTGCAGGAGCAGCTCGGCACCCAGGCGCTCTCCATCGCCAACCAGGCGCCGCAGAGCATCCTGTCGCTGTTCCGCTGAGCCCGTGGGGCGCGGCCGGTGCCGCGCCCCGCTTGCCCTGAGGGGCGGAAGGCCGTGCGGCGGGGTTCGCCTCCGCCGCGCCGCCATCGCCGCCCCTCTGTGCCCTGCCAGCCCCGGCCTGCGCGTGACCGAGGAAGAATCCGATGCTGACCGCTGCCCCCGACGGCGCATTGCAAGCGCCTTTGCACCGCCCGCGCGGCGCCGCGACGGCCTACGGGTCGGTCATACGCGGCACCGAGGATCCGCGCGACATCGAGTATCGTGTGCTGGCGCGCGCCACCTCGCTGCTGGAAGCGGCGCAGCGTCCCGGCGCCGGCCCCGCCGCCCTGCCCGAGGCGATCCATGAGAACCGCATGGTCTGGACCGCCTTCGCCGCCGACCTCGCGACCGAGGACAATGGCTGGGACATGGTGACCAAGGGGCGGCTGCTCTCCCTCGCCCGCTGGGTCTTCGCCGAAAGCCAGCGCGTGCTGCGCGATGGCCGCAGCCCGCAGGCCCTGTGCGATGTCAACCGCGCCGTGATGGCCGGGCTGCGGCCCGCCACGGCCCAGGCCGCGGAGCCCGGCTGAGATGTCGCTGATCCTGAAGCTCGCCCCCGGCGAGAGGCTGTTCATCAATGGCGCCGTCGTCACCAATGGCGACCGCCGCGCCTATCTGATGGTCGAGACCAAGGCGCAGATCGTGCGCGAGAAGGATGTCCTGCTGCCCGAGGATGTCAGCACGCCGGTGCGCCGCGCCTATTTCGCCGCGCAGAATGTGCTGCTGAACGCGCAATCCTCGCTGGGCAGCATCGATGCCTTCCTGGAGCAGATCGCCAGCCTGCGCAGCGTCTTCCTCAAGCCCGAGCATGTGACGCTGCTGGACGAGGCGGAGCAGCAGATGCGCCAGGGCAACACCTACCGGGCGCTGGCCGCGCTGCGCGACCTGGTGCTGTATGAATCGGCATTGCTCGAGCTCGATCCGCCGCCCCGCTTCCGTCGCGATGCCGCGCTGCGGCCGATGCCGCCCGTGCCGCCGGGCGAGGCCCGGCTGAGGCACACGCCGGATGATGTGAAAGCCCCGTGATCAGCCTAGCATAAGGCCGGATGGGAGAAGCCCAGAACGACCGAGATCAAAGACCCGGTTCAACGCCGAAGACAGGAGCATCTGCCATGATCGAAGCCACCCAGGCGGTGAAGAAGCAGGCGACGCCGCCGGAGCCCACCACCAAGGGCCTGCCGCGGGTCGAGAGCGAGGAGCGCGAAAGCCCCTCCGCCACGCCGAGCCCCAGCGAGGTGCAGGTGGCCGAGCGGCAGAAGCAGGTCACGGCCGCCGGGCCGAGCTTCGATGTGCGCCTCGATGGCGACACGATGCGGCTCTATTCCGAGCTGCGCGATCCGGAGACGGATCGTGTCATCCTGCGCCTGCCGGCCGGCTACCAGCCTTCCGATGAGGAGGCAGGGGCGCCGCGTCTCTCCACCGAGGCATGAGCATCGCGGCCATCAGCCTCGGCATCCCGACCGGGGTGGCGGGGTGGAAGCTGCTGCAGGGCAAGGCTCCGACCGACTTCAAGGCCTTTGCCAAGGATCCTGTCCTGCAGCGCGATCTCGCCTATCTGCGCGAGAAGCTGCCGACCAAGCTGACCGCCAAGGACCTGCTGGCCGATCGCCGGCTGCAGACCATGGTGCTGAAGGCCTATGGGCTGGAGGGGCAGATCGGCTATGACGCGCTGATCCGCAAGGTGCTGGAGAGCAATCCGGACGACAGCAATTCGGTCGCCGGGCGGATGACGGATTACCGCTACCGCCAGCTCTCGCGCGATCTGAACTATGGCGGCATCGCCGTGCCGGAGATCCCGGCCGTGCCCTCCACCACCACGCTGCAGCTGGAGGGGGTGATGGCCGGCCAGAGCTTCACCGTCGCCGGCGCCAGCTTCGCCGGGCTCACCATCGACAATGTCGATCTGCGCGGGCTGACCCGCCGGCAGGACATCGCCGCGGCGCTGCAGGAGGCGTTCCGCAAGGCAGATGGCGGGGCGGAGGATATCAGCGTCACCGCGCTCGGCCTGAAGCTGGTGGTCACCGATGCGCGCGGCCGCGGCAAGGGCAGTTTCAGCTTCGTCGCCGACCCCGAGAGCACGGCGCGCGCCTATCTCGTCTCCGAGACGGCGGGCAGCAAGGCGGTGCCGGGCAGCGGCGGGCCCAAGGTGGGCGACAGCGCCACCATCGATTTCATCGCCTCCCGCTACACCCAGATCCGCTTCGAGGAATCGCTCGGCGAAAGCTCGGAGACGCTGCGCCGCGCCATCTATGCCAAGCGCATGCTGCCGCAGATCGGCAGCTGGTACAGCGTCATCGCCGACCGCAACCTGGCCGCGGTGGTGCAGAAGACGCTCGGCCTGCCGGACAGCTTCGCCAGCCTGGATGTCGACCGGCAGAAGGCGGAGCTGGAGAAGCGCATGTCGCTGAGCGATTTCCAGGATCCGGCCAAGCTGTCCAAGCTGCTCGACCGCTATGTGGCGCAGGGCAGCGTGGAGGAGGCCAAGGCCCTGGCCAGTTCCGGCCTGGTGTCGCTGGTGCAGCCGCTGGGCTGGGGCGGCGATCGCTTCAGCGGCGCCAGCGTGGCGGCCCTGCTTTCGCTGACCGGCCGCGGCTGAGGGCTCGGGGCTCCGGGCTCCGGGCGCCACGCCCGGGGCCGCTTTTCGCGACCGCCATGCGAAAGACCGCCCTGCGGCCAGGCCGGGGCGGTTCTGTGTGCTGGTCTTTCGGGGAGGGGGCGGGGCCAGGCTGGCCGCGCCCCCTCTCCGGAGCCGGGCGGCGGCCGGGAGGCGCCCCGGCCGCCGCGCCGAGGCGGCCCTGCCTCAGCTGTGGATGAGGCGGGTGATCACCACATCCTTCAGCCCTTCCTCCTGCACCTGGGCCAGGCTGTCATAGAGGCTGTCGCGCAGCTGGGCGGGATCGACGCGGCCCTGGCGCAGCTCCTGCCGCTCCGACATCGCCATCAGCCGGCGCAGCACCGCCTGCTTCAGCCGCGGCGACAGGTCGCGGAAGGACTGGGTCTGGTCCGACTTCGTCTCCAGCGTCACCGACACGACCACATAGGCCATGCGCCGGTTGGTGCCGGGCAGGTTCACGGTGAAATCGCCGAGCGCCAGGAATTCGAACTCCTTCCGCGGCGCGGCCTCGGCCGCATAGGCGGGGGCCAGCGGGGCGGCGAGGGAGGGCAGCATCGCCAGCGCGGCAAGGGCACCCAGCAGGGGACGGCGAAGGGAGAAGGACATCCAGCGGCCTCGAATGTTGCGATGCACCCTATTTCGCAAAAGGGACGTCTCGCGTCAACGCCAATGTTCCAAATTTTGTGACGAGCCCTCGCAGAAAATTGTGTGTCTGAGGCACTGAAATCCTTACCGCATTCTCAATGCGGTCGGGCAGGGCCGGCCGGGCGTGTCGCCTTGCGCCCCTGCTGCGCCCAGACGATGCCGATGATTTTCGCAACCGCCTCGAAATGCGCCGGCGGGATCACCTGCCCCACCTCCACCGAGGCATGCAGCGCCCGCGCCAGGGCCCGGTCCTCCATCACCGCGACGCCGGCGCCCTGGGCGATGGCGCGGATGCGCAGCGCCATGCGGTCCACCCCCTTGGCGACGCAGACCGGCGCCACATCCTTGCCGCGCTCATAGCGCAGCGCGACGGCGAAATGCGTCGGGTTGGTGATGACCACCGTGGCACCCGGCACATCGGCCATCATGCGCCGCTGCGAGAGCTGCTTGCGCTTGCGCTTCAGCGCCGCCTTCACATGCGGATCGCCATCGGTGGAGCGCATCTCCTCGCGCATCTCCTGATGCGTCATGCGCTGGCGGCGCGCATAGTCGAAGCGCTGGAAGGCGATGTCGATCACCGCCACCCCGGCGGCCACCAGGGTGATGGCCAGCAGCATGCCGGAAAGCGCGCGCAGCACCAGCACCGGGAAGGCCGCGGCGTCGAGCGCCGCCAGCTGCGCGCTGCCCTCCAGCAGCGGCGCGGCGACAAGCCAGCAGGCGGCGGCGACCGTCAGCGCCTTGGCCACGCCCTTGGCGAATTCGAACAGCCCCTTCAGCCCGAACATCCGGCGGAAGCCCGAGATCAGCGACAGATGGGACAGCTTCGGCTCCAGCCGCTGCGGCGCCAGCACGACATTGTTCTGCAGCAGATGCGGCAGCAGGCTGCCGGCCAGCAGCAGGCCGAAGACCGGCAGCAGCACCAGGGCCAGCGCCTCGAACACCGCCTGCGCGGCCTGGCGATGCCCGGCGCCGGTGAGGTCGAGAAACGCCTCCGGCTGCTCGATCAGCGGCAGCAGCACGGTCGCGAAGCGCTGGCCGATCAGCCCGCCGCCCAGCCAGAGCAGCAGCAGCGTCGCGAAATACAGGCCGAAGCTCGACCCCTCGCGCGACATCGGCAGGTCGCCGCGCTCGCGCGCCTGCTGCAGCTTGCGGGGCGAGGCGTCGAGGGTTTTTTCCTGGCCGGTCTCCTCGGCCATGGCTCAGCGGCTCAGCTGGAAGACGTCGGAATAGGCGCTCAGCACCTCGCCCAGCAGGGTCGGCGCCGCCTGGGCCAGCAGCGACAGGCCGGTCAGCAGAATGGCCGGCGCGCCGATCAGGAAGACCGGCATGGCCGGCAGGGCGCGGTTGATGCCGGCCAGCGCCGCGTTGAACAGCACGGAGAGCACCAGGAAGGGCATGCTGAGCTGCATCGCCAGGCGGAAGGCGCCGGTGGTCAGCTCGGTCACCGCGCGGGCGCTGGCCGCCGCCGGCAGGGGCTCGCCCAGCGGCAGCAGCCGGTAGCTGTCGGCCAGCGCGCGCAGCCCGCTATGGTGGCCATCCATGGCGAAGAGGGCCACCAGCACCGCGGCATAGAGCATGGAGCCGAGGATCGCCGCATTGTCGGCGCCGATGCCGAAGGCGAAGGCGTTGCTGATGCCGATGCATTGGCCGATGATCTGCCCCGCCACATGCACCGCCGAGAGCAGCAGCCGCGACAGCGTGCCGAGGAAGGCGCCCGCCGCCACCTCCAGCGCCAGCGCCGCCACCATGCCGAAGGCGCCGGGCGGCGCCGGGGCGGGGCCGGCCAGCGGCGCCAGGCAGAGCGCGATCATCAGCGCCGCCAGGATGCGGATGCGCCCCGGCAGCGTCATCTCGCCGAAGCCCGGCAGCAGCAGCAGCGCCGCCGAGACCCGGCCGAAGACCAGCAGCAGCCGGTAGAGCTCGGAGGAGAGCCAGGCCTCGAGATGCAGCGCCGCCTGCATGGGCTCAGATCGTGCCCACGGTGCGCAGCTTGGCGCGCTGATGCACCTCGGCATGCGAGATGACGGCGATGGTCGGGTTGATGCGCTCCACCAGATGCCGCACGAAGGGCCGCGCCCCGGCCGAGGTCAGCACCGCCGGCCAGTCGCCCTTGGCGGCGGCCTCGGCGATGCGGGCGCGGGTCGCGCTGACCAGCTCCTGGATCTTGGAGGGCGCCATGGCGAAGCTGCGCTGGTCGCCCTCCTCGACGATGGCCGCCCCCACCTCCTGCTCCCATTCGGGGGAGAGCAGCAGGGTGGTGATGTAGCCATCCTCCTGCGCCAGGCCGCGGCAGATCTGCAAGCTCAGGCGCTGGCGCACATGCTCGGTCAGCAGCGAGACATTGCGGGTGAAGGTCGCGCCCTCATGCAGCGCCTCCAGGATCAGCGGCAGGTTGCGGATCGAGATGCGCTCGGCCAGCAGCGTCGCCAGCACCTTCTGCACGGTGGCCAGCGGCAGCACGCCGGGGATCAGCTCGCCCACCAGGCGCTGATGCTCCTTCTCCAGCCCGTCCAGCAGCTTCTGGGTGGCGGCGTAGCTCTGCAGCTGCGCCATGTAGCCCTTCAGCACCTCGGACATGTGGGTGGTCAGCACCGTCTCGACATCGACCACGGTCAGCCCCTGCGCCATCGCCATCTCGCGCAGCGCCGGCTCGATCCAGCGCGCCTTGATGTGGAAGGAGGGCTCCTGCGTGTCGATGCCGGGCACGCCGATCTCCTGCCCGCCGGGGGCGAAGGCCAGCAGCCGGCCCAGCAGCATCGTCTCCCGCGCCACCTCGACGCCCTGCACCTGGATGGAATACTCGCCCGAGGCCAGGTCCATATTGTCCTTGATGCGCACGGCCGGCAGCACGAAGCCGAATTCCAGCCCGAAGGCGCGGCGCAGCTTCTTGATCTTCTCGGTCAGCCCGCCCTGGCGGCTGGCGGTGAGCGAGACCAGCCCCATGCCGAGCTCGAGGCGGATGTCGTCCACCCGGATCAGCTCGGCCATGCTCTCCTCCCGCGCCGGCGGCTCGGCGGCGAGGCCCGCCTCGGCGGCCGCGGCGGCGCGCTGCACGCTGCGCTGCGCCAGCCAGCCGCCGCCGGCGGCGACCAGGCCGAGCGCCAGGAAGGGCAGGAAGGGCAGGCCGGGCAGCACCGCGAACAGGCCGGACAGCCCCGCCGCCAGGTAGAGCGGCTTGGGCTGGGCGCCGAGCTGGGCGATGAAGGCCTTGTCGGTCGAGCCGCGCACATTGCCCTTGGAGACCAGCATGCCGGCGCCGACCGAGACGATCAGCCCCGGGATCTGGCTGACGATGCCATCGCCCACCGCCAGCGTCACATAGGTGGTGGCCGCGCCGCTGAGCGGCATGCCGTGCCGCAGCGTGCCGACGACGATGCCGCCCAGGATGTTCACCAGCGTGACGATGATGGCCGCGATGGCGTCGCCGCGGACGAATTTCGACGCGCCATCCATGGCGCCGAAGAAGGAGTTCTCATCCTCCAGCTCCTTGCGGCGGCGCTTGGCCTCGGCATCGTCGATGGTGCCGGCGGCGAGGTCGGCATCGATCGCCATCTGCTTGCCGGGCATGGCGTCGAGGCTGAAGCGCGCCGCCACCTCGGCGATGCGGCCGGCGCCCTTGGTCACCACGATGAAGTTCACGATGATCAGGATGGCGAAGACGATGACGCCGATGATGAAATCGCCGCCCACCACGAAGACGGCGAAGCCGTGGATGACGCTGCCCGCCGCGTCCAGCCCGCGATGGCCATCGGCCAGAATCAGGCGGGTGGTGGCGAGGTTCAGCGCCAGGCGCAACAGCGTCGCCACCAGAAGGACGGTCGGGAACACGGAGAAGTCCAGCGGCCGCTCGATCCAGATGGCGACCATCAGGATCAGCACCGACAGGGTGATGGAGGTGGCGAGGCCGAGATCGACCAGCCATTTCGGCATGGGCAGGACCAGCACCGCCAGCAGCACCACCAGGGCGGCGGCGAAGGCGAGGTCCTGATGGCCGAGGCCCAGGCGCAGGCGGCGCAGCAGCTCCATTGGCTAGAGCCCCACGATGAGCTGCGCGATCTCTTCCGTGTAGGAGCGCAGCGCGGCAAAGCCGAAGGGCAGGGAGAGCATGGTCGCGACCAGCGTCACCACGATCTTGGGCACATAGGAGAGGGTCATCTCCTGGATCTGCGTCAGCGCCTGCAGCACCGAGATGGCGACGCCGGTGATCAGCGCCGCCAGCAGCGGCGGCCCCGCCACCATCATGGTGGCGTAGAAGCCGCCGCGCAGGATCTCGATGACGTCACCCTCTTGCATCGCGTCAGTTCTCCGGCGCGGAATGTCGGGGGGTCAGACGGCCATGCGCAGCACGTCCATATAGGCGGTGACCACCTTGTCGCGCAGCTGCGTCATGGTCTGCACGGTCAGCTCGGCATTGGCGGCGGCCTGCACCACCTCCTGCACATCGGCGGTGCCGGCGACGCCGCGGGCGCTGGTCAGCTCCGCCTGGCGCAGCGTCTGCAGCGAGGCGCGGGCGGCATCCCCCACCATGGTGGAGAAATCCCCGGCCGGGCTCGCCGTCGCGCCATAGGCGCGGATGGCGGCGGAGACGGGCGGGATGGCGGCGAGCTGGCTGGGCATGGGTTCAGGACCTCAGGATGTCGAGCGTCTTGCCGTAGAGCGCGCGGGCCTGCTGCAGCACGGCCATCGAGGCCTCGTAGCTGCGGCCGGCGGCGCGCAGATCGGCCTGCTCGATCAGCATGTCGACATTGGGCAGCTTGACGTAGCCACGCTCGTCGGCCGCCGGGTGGGAGGGGTCGTATTGCGTGCGGAAATCGCGCTGGTCGTTGCGGATGCTGTCGAAGCGCACCAGCTGCGCGCCGGTCGCGCGGTCCACCGCGCGGTCGAAGGTGATCAGCTTGCGGCGATAGGCGTCGCCGCCCGGCACCGCCGCCGTGGAGCTGGCATTGGCGATGTTCTCGGCCGAGACGCGCATGCGCGTGGCCTGGGTGTTCATGCCGGAGGCGGCGGTGGCCATCGCCTGGGTCAGCGGCCCGGCGCCGGTGATGGGACCGACACGGATCATCAGCGGCCACCCACCGCGGTGCGCAGCAGCGCGGTGCCGCGCCGGTAGACCGTGGTCGTCAGGTCATAGGCCTTCAGCACATCGGCCTGCTTCACCATCTGCTCCTCCAGATTGACCGAATTGCCGTCCGGATCCTCGCTGTAGGATTGCGCGCGGTCGGCGGCGATGGTGACGCCATTGCGCGACAGGCCGAGATGGCCGGGCCGCGTCGCCGCCAGATGCAGCATCGGCAGGCCGCCCTGGCCGCGCAGCAGCGCGCTGTCGAACTGGAAGGGCTTCACGTCGCGCGCCCGGTAGAGCGGCGTGTCGGCATGGGCGATGTTCTGCGCCAGCACATTCTGCCGCTCCGCCAGGTGGCGCATGCGCGCGCCCGAGATGCGGAAGACGTCGATGCCGTCAAGCATGGTTCAGGCACCCCTCCTGGCTGCGGGCCCAGCCATAGCGCGGCCGGGCGGCTCCTGTCGAGATTTTTCGCATGGGCGTTCACCGCCAGGCATCGGCCTCGCGGTAGCGGCGCTGGATCGGGTAGTGCGGCACCGCCTGCCGCTCGGCCCGGCGGGCGATGTAGAAGACATTGGTCTCCTCGCCATGGCCCATGCGGAAGCGCTCGAAGGCCGGCGCCTCCACCACCTCGCGCGCATGCCAGCGATTGAGCTTCAGCAGCGTCGTCTCGAAGCCATTCGCCTCATGGAACTCGACCAGGGCGGTCGGATTGACGTTCCAGAAACCATGGTTGAAGGCGTTGAGGGGCAGGCTGTGCAGCACATAGCCGCCGAGCGCCACCATCGCGGCGCAATTGCCGAAGGCCTGGGCGATGTCGAAGACATGCTCCAGCGTGCCGCCATCGACCAGCAGCGCATAGCGCTCGGCGAAGCCCGGCGGCAGCGGCCGGTTCAGGTCCAGGATGGTCTCCTGCCCGGTATAATCCTGGAAATCGAGATATTCGACGGCGAGCGGGCGCGGCGACAGCGCCGCCAGCAGGCTCTCCACCGTGGGCACCAGGCAGTCCGGCGCGGCGCCGTGCAGGCTGCGCAGCCGTTCCGCATTGGGCCGCATGCAAAGCCGCGGCAGCGCCGCCTCGCCCAGCACGGCGGCCAGGTCCTGCGGCGCATAGACCAGGTCGGGATAGCCCAGGAAGCCGATCCGCGCCGGCAGGCCGGGCAGCGTCGCCAGATGGGCGGTGAGCTGGGCGAGCGCCTGGAGGAAGGGCAGGGACATCGGAACCTCGCGCGGACGGGGATGCGCAGTATCGTTGCTCCATGATGATTTTTCGCATAACCTGGCGCTCCGTCCCCTTCGGAGCCGCGCATGACCGATCCCTTCCTGCTGGCGACACCGCTCGGCGACACCGCGGCGCAGCTCGCCCGGCTGCCGCGCCGGCAGCGCTATGGCACGCTGGCGGCGGTGCGCGGCGCGGCGCTCTCGGTCACCGGGCTCGGGGAGGGGGTGGCGATCGGCGACCGGATGCGGGTGCAGCGGCATGGAAGGCCGCCGGTGCATGGGGAGTTCGTCGCCTTCTCCCCCGACAGCGCCATCGCCGTGCCGGAGGGCGGGACGGAGGGGCTGGGCCCCGGCGCCCGGCTCTGGCTGGAGGAGCCGCTCTGCCTCTACCCCTCCGATGCCTGGCTGGGGCGGGTGGTGGACAGCCTCGGCCGGCCGATGGATGGGCGCGGCGCGCTGCCGCAGGGGCGGCGCGGGGTGCGGCTGCGCCAGCCGCCGCCGGCCGCGCTCAGCCGCAAGCTGATCGGCGCGCGGATGGAGACGGGCTTGCGCGCGCTCGACATCTTCACCCCGATCTGCCGCGGCCAGCGCCTGGGCATCTTCGCCGCCTCCGGCGTGGGCAAAATCGACGCTGATCGGCATGCTGGCGCGCTTCGTCGCCGCCGATGTCATCGTGCTCGGCCTGGTGGGCGAGCGCGGGCGCGAGGTGCGGGAGTTCCTCGACCATGTGCTGGGGGAGGCGGGGCGGCAGCGCTCGGTCGTGGTCGTCTCCACCTCGGACGAGCCGGCGCTGGCACGGCGCCGCGCGGCGCAGGCCTCGCTGGCCATCGCCGAGCATTTCCGCGCCGAGGGCCGCCAGGTCTTCCTGCTGCTCGATTCGATCACCCGGCTCGCGCATGCGCAGCGCGAGATCGGGCTGGCCGCCGGCGAGCCGGCGACTGCGCGCTCCTACACGCCCTCCGTCTTCACCGAACTGCCGGCGCTGCTGGAGCGCGCCGGGCCGGGGCCGGAGGGGGAGGGCGACATCACCGCCATCTTCACCGTCCTGGTCGATGGCGACGATCATGACGAGCCGATCTCGGATGCGGTGCGCGGCATCCTGGACGGGCATATCGTGCTCGACCGCCGCATCGGCGAGCGCGGGCGCTGGCCCGCCATCGATGTGCTGCGCTCGGTCAGCCGCGCCCTGCCGCGCTGCCATTCGGCCGAGGAGAACGCGCTGCTGGCCGAGGCCAGGCGCCTGATGGCAACCCATGCCGACATGGCGGAGATGATCCGCCTCGGCGCCTATCGCGCCGGCAGCGATGCCGGGGTGGATGCCGCCATCGCCCACCAGCCGGGGCTGGAGGCGCTGCTGGCCCAGGGGGTGGATGAGCGCAGCCCGACGGAGGAGGCCTTCGCCCGGCTGCGCGCCGGCCTTGGCCATGGCGCGTGATCCTGGCGGAAAGTGCGACGCATCTGCGGGTGCGCGCCGATCGCGAGGCCTTCCGCCGGCTCGAAGCCGCCGGGATTTTCTTCGGTGCCGAGCGCGGGTGCTATCCGCCGGATGGCACGGTGATCGGCGTGCCGATCGCGCCCAGCAGCGAGCCCTTCACCGGCTATTACGGCAGCCGCTGGATCGGCGGTTTCGGCTTCGCCAGCTATTCCCATTCGCCGGTCAGCGCGCCCTTTCCGGTCGGGCGCTACTGCTCGATCGCCGCCGGGCTGCGGGTGATGAATGGCGACCATCCGCTGGAGCGCTTCACCACCCACACCCTGACCTATCTGCGGGGGCTCGCGGCGCAGCAGGCGGCGGCCGAGGCGCTGGGCGGCGCGGCCACCCCGATGCCGCACGCGCAGAAGCCGCATCCCGTGATCGAGGATGATGTCTGGATCGGGCAGGATGTCATCCTGGCGCGCGGCATCACGCTCGGCACCGGCTGTGTCATCGCCGCCGGCGCGGTGGTGACGCGCGACGTGCCGCCCTATGCCGTGGTGGGCGGGGTGCCGGCGCGGCGCATCCGCGACCGCTTCCCGCCGGCGCTGGCGGAAGCGATGCTGCGGCTGCGCTGGTGGCGCTTCGCCTGGCCGCATTTTTCCGATCTGGCGTCGCTGCCGGCGGCCGAATTCCTCAAGCGGCTGGAAGCGCGCGAGGCCGAGGGGGCGATCCGCCCCTACGCCCCGCCGCGCGTCGATGCCGCCGGCATCCTGCGAGGGCTCGCCGCCGAGCGCGGCGCGCTGGATGAGGCGCTGCGCGATATCGGGCCGATGCCGGCATGAGCGAGGCCCTGGCCGGGGACGCCGCCTGGACGGCGCTGGAAGCGACGCTGCGCGCGGCGCCCGGGGCGATGGAGGATGCCGCGCTGGGCGATGCGCTGCTGGCGGCGCTGTTCGGCAGCGGCCGGCCGGTGCTGGCGCTGGAGCCGCTCGCCGCCATGCTGCGGCTGCGCGAGCCGCAGGGGCCCCTGCGGCATGCGGGCTGGGCGCAGGTGGCCGCGCATCTGGCGGCGCAGCTGCCCGGGCTGCTGGCACGGGGCGAGCATGTCACGCTGCTCGGCGCCATCGCCGCCATCGGGCTGGCGGAGGGGCGGGGGGCGGCGCTGCGCCGCCTCTTCGCCCTGGTGCTGGAGCGGCCGGTGGAGGATGGGCTGGAGGGCTCGCTGCACCGGCGGATGTGGCGCTGCGGGCTGCTGGGGCCGGCGGAGAGCGCCGGCTTCCTCGCCTCCCTGGCGCCCGCCCTGCCGGCGGCGGAGGGCGCGCGGCTGCGGGCCTGCTGGCGGCTGCTGGCGCTGCTCGGCCTCGACCAGGCAGGGCCGTTCTCCTATGCGGCGGCGCTGGTGGAGGGGCTGGCCCTGCCCTGGCTGCTGCAGGCGGCCGAGGAAGACCAGGCCGTGCTGGCGCTGGAGCTGGAAGGGCTGCTGCACACGCATTGGCTGAAGCGGGAGGAAAGCGGGGCGCATCACGCGCGCTGGATCGGCCGCTGGGCGCCGGCGCTGGCCGCATGCGGCCGCCGCCGCGCCCGGCCGCTCTCCGCGCCCGCCCCGGTGCCGGGTGCCCGGCCGGTGGTGGTGTTCCTGGCGCATGTGGCGAGCGGGCTGGCGCATGTGCAGGCGATGCTGACACTGCTGGAGGCGGCGATGCGCCGGCCCGGGCGGCGCTTCGACTACCGGGTGCAGTTCCTCTATGGCCGGGACGAGGTGGTGTTCGCGCGGCTGCGCGCGGCCGGCGTCGCGGTGCTGGCGCAGGAGACACCCCCCGGCACGCCGCTGGCGCTGGCGCTGGAGCGTTGCGCGGCGCTGCTGGCGGCGGACCCGCCGGCGGCGCTGGTGTGGCTCTGCGCGCCGCAGGGGCTCGCCTATGGCTTCGGGCGGCGGCTGGCGCCGGTGCAGGTGTGGTGGTCGGTGAAGTTCCACCCGCCGGCGGCGCCGGATGCCGAGCTGCGCATCGGCGGCTTCGCCGGCCATGGGCCGCGCGTGATGGTCGATGGCGTGCCCTGGGCCAATCTGCCCGGCAGCATCGACCCGCAGCTGCGCGCGGTGCCGGAGCCCGAGCGGCGTGCCTTGCGCGCGCGGTTCGGGGAGGGGGTGCTGCTGGGCTCGCTGGCGCGGGAGGAGAAGATGGCCGATCCCGGCTTCCAGCAGGTTGTTCTTTCGGTGCTGCAGCGCGTGCCGGGCGCGCATTACCTGTACACGGGGCGGGAGGATCTGCCGGAGTTCCGCGCCAGGCTGGCGGCGGCGGGCGTGGCGGAGCGGGCGCATTTCGTCGGCTGGGTGGAGACGGGGCTGTATGCCGGCATCCTCGATGTCTATCTGGACAGCTTCCCGCTGGGGGGCGGGCTGACGGCGATGCAGGCGATGGTGCAGGGGGTGGCGCCGGTGTTCCTGTGCGGCGCGCCGGGCACGCCCTATGGCGGCATATTGGACAATTACCTGCACCGGGCGCGGCGTTCGGCGGAGGTGCCGGCGGCCGAGCGCGCGGCGCGGGATGCGCTGCTGCGCGACGGGGAAGGGCGCGACCTGCTGCCGGAGCTGCCGGATGCCGAGGCCTATCTGGCGCGCGCCGTGGCGCTGGCCGGGGATGCGGCGTTGCGCCGCCAGGTGGGCGAGGCTGTGGCGCGCTATGCCGCGGCGTGGCTCACCGACCACAGCCTGCCCGCGCGCGCCTTCGAGGCGCTGCTGGCCGAGGCCTGCGGAATGCCGGACGCCAGCGGCGTCCGGCCCTGACAGAAAAAAGAAGGGGGCCCGGGGGAATTCATTCCCCCGGATCTTTTTGTCAGTTCTTCTGAAAGATCCCGAACAGCTTGAAGCCCAGCATGCGCCAGAAGAGATCCGCGGGCCTGATGGTCCGCAAATCTGCTGGCGCCCAGGGACCCAGCACCGCGCGCAGCTCGGTTTCGGGATGCGCCAGGATGCGATCGAGTTCGGAGATGTAGCTCTGCAGCAGCAGCGGGCGGAAGCCGGCGCGCTGCAGGGTGTCGACCAGGGAGGCCGGCCCGAAATAGCTCCAATGCCCGAGGGTGACGACCGTGGAACGGGACTTTTCAAGCTGTACCAGCGGGCTTTCGAAATTCGGCACCTGCAGCGCCAGCAGCCCGCCCGGCGCCAGGGCGGCCCCGATGGCGCGCAGGAAGGGCAGCGGGTGCTCGACATGTTCGAGCACGTCGAAAAGGGTGACGAGGTCATAGGGCCCGGGCGGGGCGTCATCGGGGAAGAAGCCGCAGCGCACCGCGGCGTGGCGCGCGGCGGCGGCGGCGGCGAAGTCGGGGGCGGGCTCGACGCCCGCGACCTGCCAGCCCTCGGCGGCGAAGCGGTCCAGCGTCGCGCCATTGGCGCAGCCGATGTCGAGCATGCGGCCCGGCGTGGCGCGGAAGGGGGCCACGCATTGCGCGACATAGGCCAGCTTGGCGGTTTCCAGCCGGGCATAGGGGGCGCTGGATTTCAGCGCGGCGAAGGCGGCGGGCACGCTGCCGGGGGCGCTTTCGGCGGTCGCGTAGCGGGCGCGGTCGGTGGTCTCGTCCAGCACGTCGCGGCTGTAGACCAGCTGGCACCCCGTGCAGCGCAGCAGGCGCAGATGCGGCTGGCTGAATTCGGGCAGCGCGGTCGCGGCCCCGGCCGGCGCGTCGCAGACCGGGCAGGCGGAACGGGTGCGGAAGACCCGCGCCGCCTCGGCGTGCAGGCGGGCGATGCGGCCCTGCTCCACGCCGCTCAGCGCCTTGTAATGGGCGCGCATGGCGGCGCGGAAGCCGGGCACCAGGGCGGCATCGAAATCCTCCGGCCGCAGCGGCGCGGCGGCGGGCAGGGGCAGGGCGGCGCTCACAGCGGCAGGGCGGCGAGTGCCGCCTCCAGCCGCGCCACCACGCGGTCCTGCGCCGCCTCGGCCAGGGTGCCGTGCAGGGGCAGGCGCAGCAGGGTGGCGGCGGCGTCCTCGGTCACCGGCAGGGGGCCCAGGGCGCGGCCATGGCGGCGGCCGGCGGGGGCCTGGTGCAGCGGCTCGTAATGGGTGGTGGCGCCGATGCGCTCGGCGTTCAGCCGGGCCAGCACCTGGTCGCGCCGGGCGCGGCTGGGGAAGCGCAGATGGTAGATATGGGCGTTGTGCGCGGCCTCGGCCGGGATGTCGGGGCGGCGCAGCGACCAGCGCGCGGCCAGCGGCGCCAGCAGCGTGTCGTAGCGCTGCCACAGGCGCAGGCGGCGGGCCGTCAGCGCCTCGACCCGGGCCAGCTGGCGGGCCAGCAGCGCGGCCGTCAGCTCGGAGGGCAGGAAGGAGGAGCCGATCTCCTGCCAGGTGTAGCGGGCGACCTCGCCGCGGGCGAAGCGCAGCCGGTCGGTGCCCTTCTCCCACAGCATCTCCGCCTGTTCGCGCAGGGCAGGGTCGTTGACCAGCAGGGCGCCGCCCTCGCCGCTGGTAATGTTCTTGCTGGCGTGGAAGCTGTAGGCGCCGAGCAGCCCGAAGCCGCCCAGCGGCCGACCACGCCAGAAGGCGCCGACCGCCTGGGCGGCATCCTCGACCAGCGCCAGGCCATAGGCGTCGCAGAGCGCCTGCAGCCGCTCCATCTCGCAGCCGACGCCGGCATAGTGGACGCAGAGCACGGCGCGGGTGCGGGGGGTGACGGCCTCGGCGACGCGGGCGGGGTCGAGGTTCAGCGTCGCGGCCTGCACATCGACGAAGACCGGGATGGCGCCGCGCAGCAGCACCGCATTGGCGGTGGAGCAGAAGGTCCAGGCGGGCATGATGACCTCATCGCCCGGGCGCAGCTTCAGCAGCAGCGCCGCCATTTCCAGCGCCGCGGTGCAGGATTGGGTCAGCAGCGGCAGGGTGCCGGGCAGGGCGCGGGCGAGGAGGGAGTGGCAAAGCTCGGTCTGGGCGCCGCCGCCGGCCAGGCGGCCGGTCTGCAGCAGGGATTGCAGCACCGCGCCTTCATCCCCGGCCAGATCGGGGGCGTAGAAGGGGATGGGCGGCTGCTCGGCGGGCGGCAGGGCGGGCGCCAGTGGCGGGGCGGCCGGCGTGGCCCAGGGGGCGGGGGCGGCGGGCGCCCAGCCCAGGCCCGGAAGCGGCGTGGCATGCGGCAGCGGCGGCGCTGAGGCGGGCATAAGCGGATCCTGGCGGCCATGGCGGGGTGTCCTGGCTAGAGGTTCCAGATGGATTTTCGCTGAAGCCGGCCCGGCGTATGCGAAAAATTATCGTGACGCGCCTATGCCGGTGGCCGGGCCCGCAGCGGCCACGCCACAGAAGGTGGTCCAGCATGGACAGGACAGGGCCCGAAACCTCCCCCGCAGGGCCGGCCGGCCGGCCGGCACGCATCATCGACTGCACGCTGCGCGATGGCAGCTACCGCCTGCCACGCGGCTTCGATGCCGCGCAGACCAGCCGCCTCGCCGCCGGGCTGGAGGCGGCCGGGATCGGCGTGGTGGAGCTGGGCCATGGGCTCGGCCTCGGCGCGCCCGGGCGCGGGCTGGCGCCGATCGGCGAGAGCGACGCGGCCTATCTGCGCGCCGGGCGCGCCGCGCTGCGCCGGGCGCGCATGGCGGTGCTGGCGATTCCGGGCATCGCGGCCGAGGATGATCTGCGCCACGCCGCCGATGCCGGCGTGGATGTGGTGCGCATCGGCATCGACATCCCGCGCAGCGCCGAGGCGGCGCCGCTGCTGGCGCTGTCCCGCCGGCTGGGGCTGGAGACGCATGCCAGCCTGCTGAAGGCGTCGCTCGAGGATGCGGCCGGCTTCGCGCGCCACGCCCGCACCATGGCCGAGGCCGGGGCGCAGCATGTCGGGCTGTATGATTCCGCCGGCGCCCTGCTGCCCGCCCAGGTGGCGGCGATGCTCCGTGCCGCGCGCGCGGCGCTACCGGCGGAGACCGGGCTTGCCTTCCACGGGCATGACAATCTGGGCCTGGCCATCGCCAATGCGCTGGCGGCTCTGGCGGCGGGGGCCGAGAGCATCGACTGCACCCTGGCCGGCGCCGGGCGCAGCGCCGGCAATGCGGCGACGGAGGTGTTCCTGCTGGCCGCGCGCCGCGCGGGCCACGCGCTGGCGGGCGATTTCGCCGCGCTGGGCCGGCTGGCGGAGGTCGAGATCCTGCCGATCTTCGGCCCGATCGCCGGCACGCCCGAGGATGCGGCGATGGGTTTCGCGGGGCTGCATTCGGACGGGCTGGCGCTGGTGCGCAGCGTCGCCGCGCGGCGCGGCCTGCCGGTGCTGGCGCTGCTGCAGGCGCTGGCCGGCCGTCCCGCCACGGCGCGGCTGGCGGAAGCCGCCGTGGAGGAGGCCGCCGAGGGGCTCGCCGCCGGGGCCACGGCATGAGCGTTTTTCTGTCGGATGGGCTGCGCGTGACGCCGGCGACCCGCCTGCCGGTGCCCGACATGCCGCCGCGCTGGATGGCGGGCGGGCTCGGCGCCTTCTTTCCGCGCCTGGATGCGCAGGGCGGGCTGGAATTGTTCGTCAGCGGGCGCGACGCGGCCGGCACCAGCCGCATCGGGCTGCTGCGCTATGCCGGCTTTCCCGAGGCGCCGCGCCTGGAGGCGGTGAGCGCGCCGCTGCTCGGCCCCGGTGAGCCGGGCGCGTTCGACGCCGATGGCGTGGGCTATCCCTGGCTGGTCGGGGACCGGCTCTACTATGTCGGCTGGCAGCGGCTGGGCGGGGCGGTGCCGTTCCGCAACCAGCTGGGCCTGGCGCTCGGCGATGCCGGCGGCTTCGTGCGGCATTCCCGCGCGCCGCTGCTGGCCGCCTGCGATGCCGAGCCGATCGGGCATGGCTCCTGCTGCGTCGAGCGGCTCGGGCCCGGGCGCTGGCGCATGCTCTACACCTGCTTCCTGGGCTGGGAGGCGCAGCCCGGCGGCGGGTTGCGGCACCGCTACCGCATCCATGCCGCCTGGTCGGCGGATGGCCTCGCCTGGCAGCTGCCGGGACAGGTCGCGGTGGATTTCGACCCCGCGGCCGAGGCGGAGGAATACGCCCTGGCCTGCCCGGTCACCTGGCCGGGCGCGGGACCGGAGGAATTGCTGCTCTTCACCGCGCGCGGCGCGCGCTACCGGCTGCATGCCGCGCGCGGCGGGGAGGGCGGGCGGTTCCGCCGCATCACGCCGCCCCTGGCCATCGCCGCCGGCGACTGGGACGATGCCATGCAATGCTATCCGCGGCTGCTGCGCCGCAGGGGGCAGGATTTCCTGTTCCATGCCGGCAATGGCTATGGCCGCAGCGGCATCGGCTACAGCGCCCTGCCCGAGGGGTGGGAGGCGCGGCTGGCATGAGCGCGCCGATCTTCGACAGCCATGGCGGGCTGCCGCCGGGCGATGCGCGCGACCTCGACCGCCGCATCGACGCCTATGCCGAAGCCGCCGCCGCGGCCGGCTTCTGCGGCGGCTGCGTGCTGGCCCTGCCGGAGCGCGACGAGGAGGCGGATTTCATCACCGCCATCGGCGCCCGCCCGGGCCTGGTGCCGATCCCCGCCTGGCCGCGCGAGACGCCCGATCCCGCCCCGCCCGAGGCGGTGCTGGACCGCTTCCTGGCGCGCGGCGCCAAGGGCTTCCACATCCATCCGCGCGCCGCCGCGCTGTCGCCGGCCGATCCGCGCTTCGCCCGCATCCTGCGCGGCGCGGCGGAGCGCGACCTTGTCGTGTTCCACTGCACCTATGCCTTCGCCTCGGTCGTCGCGCCGCTGCCCTGGCCGGGGGCGGCGCGGCTGCCCATCGACCCGCTGCCGCATCTGGCCGCGGCCCTGGCCGATCTGCCGACGCTGCGCTGCGTGCTGCTACATGGCGGCGGGGTGGAGCTGCTGCGCTACTCGGAATTCGTCCGCGCCAACCCGCATCTGCTGCTCGACCTGTCGCTGACGCTGATGAAATACCCGGGCAGCTCGCTCGACCTCGATCTCGCCTTCATGTTCGCCGCCTTCGACCGGCGCATCTGCCTCGGCACCGACTGGCCGGATTACAGCCCGGCGGCGACGGCCGCGCGGTTCGAAGGCTTCACCGCCGCGCTGCCGCCGGAGAAGCGGCGCAACGCGGCCTCGGGCAATCTGCGCCGCCTGCTGCGGCTGGAGGAGTGAGCGCCATGCTGTTCGAGATGCCGAAGCTGGACGCGCTGGAGCAGGATCCCGCGCTGCGCGCCGATCTGCA
>NZ_JAUTAJ010000002.1:300000-450223 GCF_030818485.1 Pseudoroseomonas cervicalis
GCGCAGCCGCATGCCGTCGGCGCTCAGCGCCAGGCTGTCGCCCGTGGCGCGGAACTCGGCGGTGCCGGAGCGCGGGGCGAGGGCCAGCCTGCCATCGGGCGCCAGCCTGCCCCAGCCGGGATCGGCGGCGGCGAAGGCCAGGCCGCCCTGCGGCAGCGGCAGCAGCTGGGCGATGGAATCCCGCGCGGCGCCGATATCGGTGGCCGGGCCCAGGCCGAAATCCGCCCAGCGGCGGATGACGAAGCGGCGCGGCACGGCGCTGTCGGCCGGGCGCGCCTGCGGCGGCGCGGCGGCGGCGGGGACAGAGGGCTCCGGCGAGGGCGGGCGGATGCCACGGCCGCCTTGTGTGGCAGCATTGGCGGGGGTGCCACCGCCCGGCTGCGGCGCCACGCTGGCACCGCCGGCGGCGCGGCCGGGCGCGCTGGGCTCGCCCCGCGCATAACCTGCGGCGTAGAGCTGCACGCCGCCGCGGCCATCGCTGGCCCAGGCGACCGCCGGCAGCCCCTCCCCCTGCAGGCCGGAGGCATCGGGCAGCGCGACGCTGCGCAGATCGGGCAGCGCCAGGATCTCGACCCGCAGCCGGTCCTCATAGCCCACCGCCAGCAGCGTGCCATCGGGCGAGAGGGCGATGCCGAAGGGCCGCGCATTGGCCAGCGGCGCGCGCTCGGCCAGCTTGCGGCCGCGCGGGTCGTAGAGGCGCAGCTTCCCATCGGCGCTGCTGCTGGCCAGCCTGCCCTCGCGGTCGAAGGCGACCATGCGGGCCGGGCCGGCATAGGCCGTGTCGTCGAACACGGCGCGGCCGGTGCGCGCATCCCAGACCCGGATGCCGGCGCGGCCGCCAAGGGCCGCCGCCAGCCGCGTGCCATCGGGCGAGACCGCCAGATGCTGCACCGGCGCCGGCAGGCCCGGCAGCCGCGCCGCCAGCCGCCCGGTGCCGGTGTCGAAGACATAGATGCAGAAACTGCCATCCCAGGCGCGGCAGGTGTTGCCGGCGGCGAAGGCGCGGCTGCCATCGGGGGAGAGGGCGACGGCGTAGAGCTCGCCTTCCTCCGCCTCGCCGATCGGCGGGCGCAGCACGCCGCGCGGCGTGCCATCCGGCAGCGACCACAGGCGCAGCGTCTTGTCGTCGCTGGCGCTGGCCAGCAGCCGTCCGGCGGCATCGGTCGCCAGACGCGCGACGGGGGCGGTGTGCGCCCCCGTCTCGATGCGCAGGATGGGCTGCTGCGGCGGGTCCTGCAGCGCCTGCCCCAGCACGGGGGAGGCCAGCAGCAGGGCCAGGCCAATGGGCAGGCCCGTGGACAAGCCCGTGGCCAGGCCCCGCAGCATCCTGCGCATCATGCGCGGATCAGCTCGCCGCCAGCTCGAAGCCGGTGGCGGCCGCGCTCTGCGCCTGCGTCACGCTCTCCGCGAAATTGTCGCGGCGGGCGATGTTGCTGGCGGCCAGCGAACGCGCATCGCCCGACACGCCGGTCGGCGTCACGCGCGGCGTGCCGAGATTGCGGCGATTGGCGAAGGAATCGGTGGTGACATAGCCGCGCTGGCCGCTCGCCGTCTCCACCAGCGCATAGCTGCCGCTGGCCGGGCGCGCCTGCACCGCGCTGCGCGCCGCCACCTTGCCGATCTCGGGCGAGGCCGGATCCGGGCGCAGCCGCAGCACCGCCTCGCGGCTCACCTGCACCTGGCGCATCGGCGCCTGGCGCGCCGCCAGGGTGGTCTTGGTGGTGCCGGGGGCGACGCTCTCCACCGCCGTGTCGAACTCGGCGCCGCGCTTGCTGATGTTCTGGCTGATGGTCTGCGCCAGCGCGATCTCGCGCTGGGTGCGCTCGCGCAGCTGCGTCATGCGCGCCTCGGCCGTCGGGCGGTCCAGGCTGCCATTGGCGACCGCGGCACGGATCTCCTGCGCCTGGCGGAAGCGGCAATCCATCAGCTGGTCGAAGGCGAGCTGGGTGCGGTCGAGCTCGGCATTCTCGCGCTCCAGATCGGAGGCGAGCGAGGCGCGCAGCCCGGCCTGGTCCTGGTTGCGCTGCTGCAGCGCGTAGAGATAGCCGCCCGCCGCGCCGGCCACGGCGCCGGTGGCCGCACCGATCGCGGCACCGCGCCAGTTCTGGCCGATGGCGCCGCCCAGCAGCGCGCCGCCCACGGCGCCGAGCGCCGCGCCCTTTAGGATGTCCTCGGCGAAGAAATTGCCGGTGCTGTCGAGAGCGACCAGCTGCGCGCGGCAGGAATCGGTGCCGTCATCCGCGCCGATCCGCCCCTCGCGCGTCAGCGGCGTGGCGCAGCCGGCGAGCAGGCTGAGGGAGGTGACGAGGGCGACGGCACGCCGCGCTTGGACTGGCATGGCTGGCTTTCCTTTGCAGTAGGCGGGCGGACCCTAACGGCCGCGCTTGTTCATTGCCAAGCCACGCACGGGCATGGAGCGCAACTTCGCCGTCGCTCTCTCGATCATGTGACGAAGTTTTGCGGCGCACACCGCGCTTTGGCATGGGATGTGGCTGTCACGCATCAGTTTCAAGCCGGCTGTCATCACATTCGTTTCAGCAGCGCACTGCAATCTCGCCGGCGCTGTCACGCGGCGTTGAAGCGGCGTGGCCTGGACAGCGGCCGCCCGGACGGCGCCTGTTCGCGCTCTCGGCGCAAGGGGCGCGATCATGCGAACGGACAAGCCAGGATCGGGAATTCTGCGCGGCGCGAAGCTGCTCGCCATCACGGTGCTGCTGCCGCTGCTGCTGGCCGGCATCGGCCATTGGCAGGGCCAGCGCGCCATCGAGGCGCGCGACGCGCTGCGCTCCGAGCAGGCGGCGATGCAGCAGGAGCTGGCGCGGCTGCAGGATTACGCGGCGCGCAACCCGCGCGGCACCGTCCGCATGGATGGGCGGTCCTATGCCGCGCCGCTGGCCATCGGCATGCTGCAGGGGCGGCAGGATTCGCTCGCCGGCGTCGTCACCGTGGCCGAATACCGCAGCCTGCTGCCGCCGGCGACCCAGGCCATGGCGCTGGCGGCGGCGGCGCTCAGCGCCCTCGGCCTGCTGGCGGCGCTGCTGCTGGGCCGGCTCGGCCGCGCCTCGCGCGCCTGGCTGCTCACCGCCTTCGGCATCGTCCGCCGCGCTCTGCCCTTCCACATGGCGCTGCAGCTGCTGCTGCTGACCGGCGCAGTGCTGGCGGCGATGGGCTTCGAGGTGGCCGGAATCTGGCACCAGGGCCGGCTCGGCCAGGGCGAGGTCAAGCTGGCGGTCTGGGCCGGGCTGCTCGGCCTCGGCGCGCTGGTGATGCTGGTGCAGGCGCTGCGCCAGCTGCGCACCGCGCTGACCCTGTTCACGCCGGAGCCGCTGCCGCTGCTCGGCCGCTGCGTCGATGAGGGGGCGGCGCCCGGCCTGTGGCGCGATTTGCGCGGCCTGGCCGGCCGCGCCGGCGCGGCGGTGCCGGACCAGCTGGTGCTGGGCCTGACCGACGGCTTCTTCGTCACCTCGGGCGAGATCCTGCTGCTGCCGGAGCAGCGCCGGTTGCGGGGCCGCACCCTGCATGTGCCGCTGCCGCTGCTGGCCAGCCTGGACCGCGAGGAGGCGCTGGCCATCATCGGCCATGAGCTCGGCCATTTCTGCGGCGAGGACACCGAATACAGCCGCCGCTTCGTGCCGATCTATGCCGGCGTGGCGCGCAGCCTGGAGGCGGTGGCGCAGCACCAATCGGGCAGTTTCGGCCTGCTGACGCGGCCGGCGCTGATGCTCGGCGAATTCGTCATGCGGCAATTCGACCACGCGGTGCATCACTGGAGCCGGCAGCGCGAATTCGCCGCCGACGGCGTCGGCGCCTGGCTGTCGACCCCGCAGGCCGCGGCCAGCGCCCTGCTGCGCAGCGGCGCCCTGGCGGCGCCGCTCAACCAGGGCCTGGCCCGGGCGGTGGAGGCCGGCCCCGCCGCCGCGCCCGACCTGCTGGCGGCCACGCTGCAGCATGCCGAGGCTGCCGGGCCCGGCGATCCGCTGGAGCATCTGGAGGAGCGCCAGCCGCACCCGACGGACACCCACCCGCCGACCAGCCAGCGCCTCGCCGCGCTGGGCGAGGCGGTGACACCCGCCCTGCTGGCGCGCGCCACGCGGCCGGTGCAGCCGGCGGCCTCG
Source organism: Pseudoroseomonas cervicalis (assembly GCF_030818485.1). Classification (NCBI taxonomy): domain Bacteria; kingdom Pseudomonadati; phylum Pseudomonadota; class Alphaproteobacteria; order Acetobacterales; family Roseomonadaceae; genus Roseomonas; species Teichococcus cervicalis. Next base: position 304,116 of record NZ_JAUTAJ010000002.1, read on the forward strand.
CCGCTGGCCGCCTGGTTCGCCGATCCGGCGGGGCTGGCGCGCGCGCTCAGCGCCGATCTGCGCCAGGACATCGCGCGCGAGGAGGAGGCGATGGCCGGCGTGCTGCGCGCCGCGGCCGAGGCGGTGCAGGCGGGGGAGCGGCCGCTCTACCCCGGCACCCGCCGGCTGGGTCTGTTCTTCCTCGGCCTCGCCGCGCTGGCGCTGCTGGGCGGGCTCGGCACCGCCGCCTATCTGGCGCTGCAATTCCCCGGGGTGGAGCGTGCCGCCTGGATCGCCACGCTCGGGGTGCTGCCGATCCTGGCGGCGATCCTCGGCCTGACCGGCTGGCTGCAGCTGCGCCGCGCCCGGCATGCCTTCCTGGTGCTGTCGCCGGAGGGTTTCTCGCATCCCGCCCTGGCCGCGCCGGTGCCCTGGCGCGATCTGGCGGACATCGCCGTCACCCAGGCGCAGATGAACCTGATCACCGAGTTCCGCCTGCATCGCGGCCGGCCGATGCCGCAGCTGCGGGAGAAGCGCCGGGTGCTGCGCATCGACCTGCCGGCCAAGCGCATCACCCTGCTCTCCCCCGCGGCGGAGGGGCTGAAGCCGCAGGCCTATCTGGACCTGCTGATGACCTATTGGCACGCCGCCCTGGCGCGCGAGGAACTGGCCGAGCGCGAAGCGGCCGCCGCCGCCGTCGCGCCCGAGCCGGCGCTGGCGGAGGAGGATCCGGACGCCACGCTGCGCCAGACGGCGCCGCCCGCCGGCCCCTGGGGGACCGCCGCTGGCCCTGACACTGGCCCTGGCGCTCGCCCCTGGGGGGTCGCCGCCGTAACGGCGCGCCCGGGCGCGGCGGCCGCGGCGTCGGGCGCCGCATCCCAGGCCCCGGCACCGCCGCCGGCGCGCCCGCCCGGCCCCTGAGCGGGCGCCGCCTCAGGCCGCCTGGCTGCTATCCTCGGCCGGCAGCGGCCGGCGCTCGGCGCTGAGCGGGATCTCGATGTCGCAGACCAGCCCGCTCTCCGGCCAGGAGAGCAGCAGGCTGCCGCCGAGCTGGCCGCGCACCACCGAGACCAGCACGCGCGAGCCGAAGCCGCGCCGCTGCGGCGGGCCCTTGGCGCGCGGCCCGCCCAGCTCGCGCCAGCGCAGCGCCAGCGTGTCGCCGGCGACGCCGTCGCGCGCCGTGCAGCGCCAGCACACCTCCACCCGGCCGCCCGGCTGCGACAGCGCGCCATGCTTCAGCGCATTCGTCGCCAGCTCATGCATCGCCATGGCCAGCGGCTGCGCCGCGGTGGGCGGCAGCAGCACCGGCGGCCCCTCCAGCTCGGCACGTGGGCCATGGATGTCGCCATCCAGCGCCACGAAGGGCGCCAGCTCGGCGCGCAGCAGCGCGGTCAGGCTGGCGCCGCGCCAGCGATCCTCGGCCAGAAGGGTCTGCACCCGGGCCAGGGCGGCCACCCGCCCCTCCACCGAGGCGGCATAGGCCACCGGATCGTCCTTCGGCGTCAGCCGCAGCGCCGCCTGCACCACCGCCAGGGCGTTCTTGCAGCGATGGTCCACCTCCCGCGCCAGCAGGCGCTGGCGGGCCTCGCTGGCCTGCAGCGCGGCGGTGCGCTGCGCCACACGCCGCTCCAGCCCGGCGTTCAGCTCATGCAGCGCCTGGCTGCGCCGCCGCACCAGCAGGCCGAGGCCGAGCAGCGCCGCCGCTGCCGCCACGGCGAAGGCGCCATAGACGAAAAGCCGGCCGCGCCAGGGCGCCAGCACCGCATCCCAGGGCACGCCATAGACCATCCGCACCGGGAAGCCTTGCAGCTTGCGCACCACCAGCAGCCGCTCGATCCCGTCGATGCGCGAGGCGATGCGCACCGCGACCCCCTCCGGCACAGCGGCGGTGAGCTGCGCCACCACCGGCGGCGGCGGCTGCTGCGGCACATTCTCGGGCAGCGCCGGGCGGCGCACCAGGATCACCCCATCCTCCCGCTGCAGCGAGACCACCACGTCGCGCCCCGGCACCGCGCGGTCCCAGAAGCTGGTGAAGGTGCTCTGCCGGATGCCGGCGGCGACGATGCCGAGGAAGCCGCCCTGCGCCGTGCTGCGGCGCTGGCTGTAGAACAGCACCGGCGAGCCATCGGCGCGGCTGCGCACCGGGGCGCCGAGATGCGGTTCCGACTGCGCCCGGCCGGCATGCCAGGCGAAGTATTCGCGGTCGGAGGCGTCGATGCCGGGGGGCGGCACGGGGCGGTCGCTCTCCACCAATGGCCGGCCGGCGGCGTCGAAGACGACGATGCCGAGCGCGCCGCGCGCCTGGCGCCGCAGCGCCGACAGGAAGCTGTGGTGCCGCTCCTGGTCGGCCAGGATCTCCGCCGGGGTCAGCGTGCCCAGCCATTGCTCGGCGGCGCCGAGCGCCAGGCGCTCGAATTGCAGCAGGTTCTCGGCATGGCCGCGCAGCGTCTCCGAGGTGCTGAGCAGGTCATGCCGCGCCGCCGCCACGGTCTGCTGGCGGTCATAGCCGGCCACCGCGCCGAACAGCAGCAGCGGCAGCACCAGGGAGGCGGCCAGCAACAGGTCGATGGCGTGCGGCCGGCGCCAGGAGGCGCCGCGCAGCGCGCCCCGCCGGCGGCGCCGTGCCACCTGGGGTGCCAGGCCCGGCCCGGCCGGGCCGCTCGCCGCCGAAATCTCACCAGCCATGGTCATTCCCCACGGGCCGGCCGGCCTTCTGCCGGCGCCGCCCGCTGGACGGGTCCCGATTCACGGAACGGACACGGCTCAGGCTAGGCGGCGCGGCGGCGCCAGGGGAAGCAATGCGGTGCCGCAAATCGCGGCGGCGCGAGCGGGGCGGAAGACCGGCTCAGCCGGGCAGGCGGTCGGCCGGCAGCTCGATGCGCACCAACAGCCCCTCGGGCCGGCTCCAGTCGAGGCTGAGCTGGCCGCCCAGCTGGCCGCACAGCGTCTGCCGCACCAGGGTGGTGCCGAAGCCCTGTCGCGCCGGCGGCCCGGAGACCGGCGGCCCGCCGCTTTCCACCCAGCGCAGCCGCAGCAGGCCGGGCGGCACCTCCCAGGCGATCGCCACCCGTCCCTGCGGGCGCGACAACGCGCCGTGGCGCGCCGCGTTGGTGGCCAGCTCGTGCAGCGCCAGGGCCAGGGCGGCGGCGGCGGCCGGGCCGATCTCCACCGCCGGCCCGGACAGCCGCACCCGGCCCTCGCCGGCCTCCGCCCCCATCCCTGGCCCCGTCCCTGGCGCCGTCTCCGGCCCCGTCACCGCCGCGGCCTCCGCCGCCGGCCCGGCCGGGCCGGCCGGCACCGGCGGGGCGGTGCCGAAGGGGCCGAGCACCGCCTGCACCAGCAAATCCAGCCGGGTCGGGCGCAGGCCGCGCGCCACGCCGCTGCCGGCGGCCTCGCGCACCAGGTCATGCGCGGCGCCCAGCGCCCGCACCCGGCCGCGCAGCGTCGCCGCCATCGAGGCGGTGTCGGCGGCGGTGCGGGCGGTGAACTGCACCAGGCTGTCGAAGACGGCGAACTGGTTCTTCACCCGGTGGTCCAGCTCGCGCACCAGCAGCTCGAGCGCCCGCTCGGTGCGGCGGCGCTCGGTGACGTCCTCGACGATGCCGGCCTGGCGGTGGGCGCCCCGCGGCATGCCGCAGGCGTCACGCAGCGGCGCGCCGCGCAGCGCCACCCAGCGCTCCGCCCCGTCATCGACGCGGCGGATGCGGCATTGCAGCTGCCATTCGGCGGCCTGCCGCCCGGCCTCGCGCAGCACCGCCAGCACCGCGCCGCGCTCCTCCGGCGCCACCTGGCGCAGGAGGCGGGCCGGGCTCCAGGGCGCGCCGGGGGCCAGGCCGAAGATCGCGTCATGCCGGGGCGAGCGCAGGCTGATGCCGGCCTCGGGGTCGTATTCCCAGGCGCCGATGCCGGCGCCCTCGGTCGCCAGGCGCAGCCGGGCGGCGCCGCGGTGCAGCGCCGCCTCGCGGCTGCGCACCGCCTGCACCAGGCCGGACAGGGCGGCGGAGAGCGCCGCCACCTCGCGCGGGCCGCCGACCGGCGGCAGGGGCGCCGCGGCCGGGTCGCGCTCCAGCGCCGCGGCGGCGCGGCCCAGCCGCGCCAGTGGCGCGCTGATGATGCCGGCCAGTTGCCAGCCCAGCAGCGCCGCCAGCGCCGCGGCCCCGAGCCCCCACAGCATCACCTCCCGCGCCAGGGCGCCGGCCGGGGCGAAGGCGGCGCCGGCCGGGCGGCGCACCAGCACCTGCCAGCCCAGGCCGGAGGTGCCGCGCCAGCCGCGGGTGGGGGCATAGCCCACCAGATAGCGCTCCGGCTCGCCGCGCGGCGACAGGCTCTGCTCCACCCGGCTGCCGCCGCGCCCGGCGGCCAGCTCGGCGGCGGCGCCCGGGGCCAGCGCCGGCAGCCGCGCCTGGCGCAGCGCGGGCGGGCCGATCAGCACCTGCCCCTCGGCCGAGAGCAGCAGCGCCTCCGCCCCCGGATGGCGCTGCAGCACGGTGGCCATCACATGCCGTTCGATATCCTCGGCCCATTCCCAGTAGAGATGCGCCGCCAGCACGCCGCGCAGCTTGCCGGCCTCGTCCACCACCGGGGCGGCGACATCGACGAAGCGCGCCGGATTCTCGGCCGAGCGGCCGAGCAGCGGGCTCATCAGGATGGCGTCGTGCACATCGACCAGCAGCGGCCCGTCGCGGGCGGCGCGGAAATAGTCGCGATGCGCGACGTCGCTGCCCTCCAGCACGCCGCGGCTGGTCTCCAGCACCCGCCCCTCGGCGCTGATGAACAGCAGGATGGCGTATTCGGGATAGGTGTGCTGCAGCCAGGCCAGCAGCTCGCGCCGCTGCGCCGGGCGGGATTCCGGGTCGCGCAGCGGCTCCAGCGTCGCCGCCATGCGGATCTCGCGCAGCCGGTCATGCAGGCCGCGATCCAGCAGGTCGGCGGTGCGCTCGGCGATGGCGGCCAGCTCGGCGCCGATATCGGCGCGCAGCCGGCGATTCGCCATCTCCCCCGCCGCCCAGGAGGAGGCCAGCGCGGCCAGCAGGCCGAGCCCGCCAAAGGCGGCGGCCAGCACGCTGCGCAGGCCGGGCCGCCAGGGAGGGGCGCCGGGCGGGCGGGGGGCGACGTTCGGCAGGGCCGGGGCGGCCTCCGTCACGGCCGGCCCTGGCCCCGCAGGCGCAGCGCCGGTGGCGGCCTGCGGGCGAGACGCGTCATTGCCATCCATGACCAGGGCCGCCGCGATGCTCCCTTCCCCGCCCGCGGCCGCGCCGGGGCCTCAGGTCACGACAATGTTGAACTGCCGAGCCACCGCCGTCCAGCTTGCGATCTGCTCGCGCATCAGCGCGGTGAAGTCGCTGCCCAGCACCGGCGTGCTGCGCGGCAGGGTCTGCAGCTCCTCCAGCCGCTGGCGCAGCTCGGGCCGCGCCATCAGGGCGGGGACCAGGCCGGTCAGCCGCTCGGCGATCGGCGCCGGCAGGTTGCGCGGCGCCGAGAGGCCGAGCCATTGCGCCGAGGTCAGCTGCGCGAAGCCCTGCTCGGCGAAGGTCGGCACATTCGGGAAGGCGGGCAGCCGCGCGGGGGAGGAGACGCCGAGGCAGCGCAGCGTGCCGTCCTTCATCATCTGCACATTGGTGGTGATGGGGTCGAACATGCTCTCGATCTGCCCGGCCATCAGGTCCTGCAGCGCCGGGGCGCTGCCGCGATAGGGCACATGCTCCAGATTGGGCAGCCGCGCCTCATGCGACATCATGGCGCCCAGCAGATGCGGGGCGGAGCCGATGCCGGAGGAGCCGTAATGCACCGGCCGGCTGCGCGCCGCGGCCAGGTAGTCCTCCAGCGTGCGGAACGGACTGTCGGCGCGCACCATCAGGACGTTGGGCGCCTCGACCAGCATGCCGATATGGGTGAAGTCGGTGACCGGGTCGAAGGGCAGGCTCGGCATGGTGGCGGCCGAGAAGACATGCACCGAGGCGTGGCTGACCAGCAGCGTGTAGCCATCGGCCGGCTGCTTGGAGACATAGTCGGTGCCGATGACGCCGCCGGCGCCGGCGCGGTTCTCCACCACCACCGTCTGGCCCAGCGCCTGGGAGAGCGCGGGCGCCATCAGCCGGCCGACCGTGTCGACCAGCCCGCCGGGCGGGAACTGGGCGATCAGGCGGATGGAGCCGCGGCTCGGCCAGGCGCCGGGCTGGGCGCCGGCCTGGGCGCGCGCCAGGCTGGGCGCGGCGAGGGGCGCCAGGGCGGCGGCGGCGAGGCCGAGCAGGTGGCGGCGCGGAACGGGGCGAAATTGCCTCATGTTAATGCTCCCAGCGGTCGAAGGCGGTGCTGTTGCCTGATTTTTCGGCGTCCTGCGCATGTGGCGGGCCACGGGCGCGGGAACCGTTGCGTCACAGCAATCAGCATGCCAATCGCCTGGGCAGCGCCGGCCGGCCGCTGGAGCGCGGCGCTGGGGCTTCCCAGATGCGGGGCGGGGAGGCTTCGCCCCTCGAGACGCCATCGGAAGGAAGGACGCCATGACCCTGACTTCGAAGGACATCACCGCCATTCTGGGCCCGGTCGACGAGACCATGATGGCCGAGCTCCTGCGCAGCGGCGCCAGCCGCGAGGAGCTGGCCGAGGCCTGGGCCTGGGCGCAGAATGACGAGGCGCTGGTCAATGCCGGCCGCCCCTTGCCCTCGGGCCGGGTGGCGCAGCTGATGGCGCTGATCGCACCCGCCGAGGATGACGAGGCGGCGTCGCCCGGCTGAGCCGGCGCCATAGCGGGGCCACAGAAAAGGCTGTTTCTGCGGCATTGATCGTCGGGCGGCCGGGCCGGGAACGCATCCCGCCCGGCCGCGTTCAGGCCGGTGCGGCCGCCCGGCGGATGCGGGCGCCGCCGCCGGAGGAAGCCGAGGAGCCGCCATGACCGACCGATCCGCCCTGCCCCGCCGCCTGCTGCCGCTGCTGGCCCTCGGCCTGGCCTGCGGCGCCGCCGCCCCGGCTGCCGCGCAGCCCTGGCCGGGCGAGGCGCAGCGCCAGCAGGAAGAGGAGCAGCGGCGCTGGGAGGAGATGCAGCGCCGCGCCGCCGAGGAAGGCCGCCGCCAGGAGGAGGAACAGCGCCGGCAATGGCGCGAGGGCCAGCGCCAGCAGGAGGAGGCCGAGCGCCAGCGGCAGGAGGCGGAGCGCCGCCGCTGGGAGGAAGGCCGCCGCCAGGACGAGGAGCGCCGGCGCCACGCGGCGGAGGCCGAGCGCCGCGAGCGCGAGCAATGGCACCGGCACCGCGAGGCGGCCGAGCGCCGGCAGGAGGAGGAACGGCGCCGCATGCTGGAGCGGCACCGCCAGGACAGCGAGCGGGCGCGGCAGGAGATCGAGCGGCAGCGGCAGCGCCAGGAGGTGGAGGCGCAGCGCCGCCAGGTGGAGCGCGAGCGCCGGCGCATCGAGGAGGAGCGGCGCCGCCTCGAGCAGCAGCGCCGCCACTGAGGCCGAGCGGCCGGGCGCGGCGCCCGGTCAGGGGCGGCGGCGACGCCGCCCTGCCCCCGTCAGGCCGGGCATCGGCCGGGCCTGCCCTGCCCACCCGCCCCGGGCGGCGACAGCGTCGCCGCCCAACCGACAGCATCAAGCGGCGACAGCGTCGCCACCCAACCGAGAGAATCAGGCGGCGCGGACGCCGGTGACGAAGCCGTCCACCGTCCGCGTCAGCTGCTCCGCCTGGCGCGACAGATCGGTGGCCGAGGCCAGCACCTGGGTCGAGGCGGCGCCGGTATGGCTGGCGCCGCTGCTGACGGTGGCGATGTTCAGCGTCACCACCTCGGTCGCGCGCGCGGTCTGCTGCACGGTGCGGGCGATCTCGCTGGTGGCGGCGCTCTGCTCCTCCACCGCAGCGGCGATCGCCATGGTGATGCGGCTGACCTCCTCGATGGTGGCGGCGATGCCGCTGATGGCCTGGACCGCCTGCTGCGTCGCCGCCTGGATCTGGCCGATCTGGGCGCCGATCTCGTCGGTGGCGCGGCTGGTCTGGCTGGCCAGGTTCTTCACCTCGGAGGCCACCACGGCGAAGCCCTTGCCGGCCTCGCCGGCGCGGGCCGCCTCGATCGTCGCGTTCAGCGCCAGCAGGTTGGTCTGCGCGGCGATGGAGGTGATCAGCTCCACCACCTCGCCGATCTTGCCGGCGCCTTCGGAGAGGATGCGCACCGTCGCGTCGGTCTCGCGCGCCCGCTCCACCGCCTGGCCGGAGACGCTGGTGGCCTGGCTGACCTGGCGGCTGATCTCGCCGATCGAGGCGGCCAGCTCCTCGGCCGCCGAGGCGACCGTCTGCACCCCGCCGCTGGCCTGCTGCGCGGCGTCGGAAACCGCATTGGCCTGGCGCATCGTGTCCTCCGCCGTGCCGGACATGGAGCGCGCGGTGGCCTCCAGCTCGGTGGCGGCGGCGGAGACGATGCCGACGGCGTCGCCCACCCTGGCCTCGAATTCGCGCACCAGCGTCGCCAGGGTCTCGGCGCGGCGCTCACGCGCGGCGCGCTCGCGCGCCTGCTCCTCGGCCAGGGCGTCGGCGCGGCGCAGCCCGTCGCGGCATTCCTCCACGGCGCGGGCGATGTCGCCGATCTCGTCGCCGCGCTCGCGCCCCGCCAGCGCGAAGCCGTAGTCGCGCTGCGCCAGGCGGCGCATGGCGGCGGCCAGCGCGGCGGTGCTGGCGGCGATGTGCCGGTCCAGCCACAGCGCGGCGGCGAGGCCGGTGCCGACCGCCAGCAGCAGGCTGAGCCCGGTGATCCACAGGCTCCGCCGATAGGCGGCGGCGGCCTCGGTGGCCTCCTCATCGGCGCCGCGGCTGTTCACCGCGCTCAGCTCGTCGAGCAGGTTGAAGACGTCGCGGATCGCCAGGGCGGAGGGGCCGTTGAAGGCGCGCATCGCCGCCTCGTCATCCGCCGGCGCCGCCATGATCGGCTGCAGCCCCTCGCGGTAGCGGCGATAGGCGATGCGGGTGCGGTCGAAGATCTCGCGCTCCGCCGGGGTGCTCAGCAGCGTCTCGTTCTCGGCGAAGCGGCGCTCCACCTCCTCGCTGATCTGCTGCACCTCGCGCAGCACCTGGGCGCGGGTGGCGGGGTCGCCGGTGCCGATATAGCGGGCGGCGCGGGTGCGCTCGCGGCTGACCGTGTATTGCAGCTGGCCGATGGCGCGGATCGAGGGCAGCCAGTTGCTGTGCACCTCCCGCAGATTCTCGTTCACGGCCCGCAGCTGCAGCAGCCCGGCGCCGCCGAGCCCGGCGGTGAGAAGGATGAGAAGGCCGAAGGCGCCGAGCAGCTTGCTGCGCAGGCGAAGGCGTCCAAGCATGGTACGCATGGTGGCATTTCTGCTGTTGGTTATCACGGAGGCGTGATCCCCAAAGCCTAATGCTTTGTTACCGCCTTCAGCCGCGCTCGGAAAACCGCTCCAGCGCGGTCAGGCGGCGCATCGGCAGCTCCACCTCGCCGGCATAGACCTCCTCGCGCAGGAAGGCGGTCTCGGCCTCCAGCTGGTCTTCCGCCACCTCGATATACCAGGCGCGGGGGCGGCCATTCGACTCGCCGTTCCAGCGATAGCCGCGCGCCTTCAGCCGGTCCTTGGCGGCGAAGGGCGCGCCCTCGGCCCAGATGCGCCAGCTCGGCCGGCGCGCCGCCTCCAGCAGCCGGGCCAGGGCCGGCACGCCGCTGCGCGGCAGCTTCCGGGCCAGGATCTCCAGCGTCGCCTGGCAGTCATGCACGGCGCGGTGGCCATCGAAGAACAGCCCGTGCCGGGCGGCGAGGTCGCCGAGGCGCCGCCCCTCGAACCCCTCCGCCGCCCAGTCGATGCCATGCAGCGAGCAGGCCCAGGGCTTGGCGGCGAAGCCGGGGCAGAAGGCCTCGGCGAAGCGGCGGTCGAAGCCGGCATTGTGGGCGATGACCAGCGCCGCCGGTTCGATGAAGGCGGCGACCTCCGCGGCGGTGAAGCTGTGACCGGCCACCATGGCGTCCGACAGGCCGGTCAGCGCCGTCACCTCGGGCGGGATCGGCCGGGAGGGCTGGCGCAGCCGGCTGAACGCCTCGCCCACCGCATAGAGCGTGCCGTCCAGCCCATAGGTGAAGGGCAGCATGGCCAGCTCGATGATCTCGTCCTGGCCATGGTCGAGGCCGGTGGTCTCGACATCCAGCACCAGGCCGAGCCGGGTCGGCGTGTCGGGCGGCACCGGCAGGGCGGGGCGCGGGGCGATGCGGCGCAGCACGCGGTATTCGCCGCTGGCCTCCAGCGCCGCGGCCATCGCCTCCAGCGCTTCGGGGTCCGGGGTCTGCTGGGCGTCGAGCGGCATGGCCGAGGCATGCCGCAGCGCGAAGCCCGGGGCTACGGGATCAGAACGGGAACATTTTTCCCGGTCTCTCAGCCGGGCCCCAGCACATCCAGCACATGGCGGGCCACCATGCGCTCCTCATTGGTGGGGATGATGTGCACCGGCAGGCTGCCCGCGGCGTGGATGCGCGGCGCATGCGCGTCATTGGCCGCCGGGTCGAGTGCGATGCCGAGCCAGGCGCAGCGCGCGGCGATCATGGCGCGCACCGGCGCCGCGTTCTCCCCCACCCCGGCGGTGAAGACCAGCCCGTCCAGCCCGCCCAGCGCGGAGGCCAGGCCGGCGATGGATTGCGCCGTGCGATAGGCGAAATACTCCAGCGCCAGCCGCGCCGAGGGCGCCTCGCTGGCCAGCAGGTCGCGCACATCGCCGGACAGGCCGGACAATCCGCGCAGCCCGCTCTCATGATAGAGGATTTGCTCGATCTCGGCGGCGCTGCGGCCCTGCTGCGCCAGGTAGAGCACCACCCCGGCATCCAGCAGACCGGGGCGGGTGCCCATGGGCAGCCCGTCCAGCGCGGTGAAGCCCATGGTGCTCTCCACCGAGCGCCCGGCCCGCATGGCGCAGGCCGAGGCGCCCGAGCCCAGATGCAGCACCACGACACGGCCGCCGGCGATCTCCGGCGCCAGCTCCGGCAGGCGGGAAGCAATGTATTCGTAGGACAGGCCGTGGAAGCCGTAGCGCCGCACCCCCTCGGCATGCAGCGCCGCCGGGATGGCGAAGCGGCGCGCCAGCTCCGGCATGGTGGCGTGGAAGGCGGTGTCGAAACAGGCCACCTGCGGCAGTTCCGGTCGCCGGGCGCGTACCGAGCGGATCGGCGCCAGATTGTGCGGCTGGTGCAGCGGTGCCAGCGGCACCAGCGCGGTCAGCTCGGCCAGCACCGCATCATCGACCAGCACGGGGCCGGTGAAGCGCCCGCCGCCATGCACCACGCGGTGGCCGACCGCATCCGGCGGCCCGCCCATATGCTCGGCGATCCAGCCCCCCAGCACCGCCTGCGCCGCCTCGCCATCGGCGGTGCGGGCCGGGTCGAGGGCGAGGTCCTCCAGCGCCGCATCGGCCGCGCCCCAGGCCAGCAGCCGCGGATGCGCGGTGCCGATGCCCTCCAGCCGCCCCTTGAAGCGGCGGTGGAGCGCGCCGCCGGCCTCGTCATAGAGCTGGAACTTGATGCTGGAGCTGCCGGCATTCAGCACCAGGATGGCGCGGCCGCTCATGCCACGCCCCCAAGCCGCGCCGCGAGGTGCCGCGCATAGAGGGCGGCGACGGCGCAGGAGGCGAGGCGCGTGCGCTGGTTGTCGGCGCGGCTGGTCAGCACGATCGGCACCCGCGCCCCCAGCACGATGCCGGCGGCATCGGCCCCGGACAGAAAGCTCAGATTCTTGGCCAGCATGTTGCCGGCCTCGAGATCTGGCACCACCAGCATCTGGGCGCGGCCGGCGACCTCGGAGGCGATGCCCTTGATGCGCGCCGCCGCCGGGCTGATGGCATTGTCCAGCGCCAGCGGCCCGTCCAGCACGCCGCCCTGGATCTGGCCGCGATCGGCCATCTTGCACAGCGCCGCCGCATCCAGCGTGCCGGGCAGGCGCGGATTGACCGTCTCCACCGCCGAGAGGATGGCGACCCTGGGCGTGCCGAGGCCGAGCCCGTGATGCAGATCGATGGCGTTGCGGATGATGTCCGCCTTGGTCGCCAGGTCCGGCTGGATGTTGATGGCGGCGTCGGTGATGAAGAGCGGCTCCGGATAGCTCGGCACATCCATGATGAAGACATGCGAGATGCGGCGCTCGGTGCGCAGCCCGGCCTCGCGCGCCACCACGGCGGACATCAGCTCGTCGGTGTGCAGGCTGCCCTTCATCAGCAGCTCCGCCCGGCCCTCCCGCACCAGGGCGACGGCGCGGGCGGCGGAGGCATGGCTGTGCGGCGTGTCGATCACCGGCAGGTCGCCGAGGTCGAGCCCGGCGCGTGAAGCAATCTCGCGGATGCGCGCCTCGGGCCCGACCAGCAGCGGGCGGATCAGCCCCTGCCCCGCCGCCTCCAGCGCACCGGCCAGCGAGGCCTCGTCGCAGGGATGCGCGACGGCGCAGGGCCACCGGCGCCTGGCCCTCGCAGCGGGCGATCAGCCGTCCGTAATGCGAATGCCGGTGCAGCATCAGCTCCGGCGCTTCGCGCAACGGGAAGAAAAGCTTCTCGGCGGGGGCGCGGACCTCGGCCAGCCCCTCGAACACCGTCTCGCCGCGCTGGTTGGTGCCCTGGCACTCCAGCCGCACCAGCCGCCCCGTCTCCTGCTTGTCGCGCACGGCGATGCGCACCGTCAGCTCATCCCCCGCCTGGACGGGGGAGAGGAAGCGCAGCGTCTGCCCCGCATAGACCGTGCCGGCGCCGGGAAGCTGCGTGCCGAGCAGGGCGGAGACCAGGGCCGCGCCCAGCATGCTGTGCGCGGTCGGGCGCGGGCCGTTCTGCTCGCCCTCCGGCGTCGCCAGATGCGTCGGGTTGGAATCGCCGGTCAGCGCCGCATAGAGCTCGATATCCTGCTGGGTGATGCGCCGCGTCAGGCTGGCGCTGTCGCCCGGGGCGATCTCGGCGAAGGGGCGGTTGGCGACGAGCTCGGCCGTCATGCGGAGCCTCCATGCAGCGTGCCGGGGCAGGATAGGGGCTCCCCGCCCCGCCGGGCACCCCCCGGCGGCGGGCGGCGCAACATTAAACCGAACAGTCGGTTTGTGAATTGACGCGGCCGCCGCAATGCGCTTTGCCAGCCTTCCGCAACGCGGCAAGGCGTTGACGGGAATGTCATCCCGGCCGCCGGGAACCTTGCGCCACGGCCGTGCCGCCCTTTGCCCCTTCGCGACGTTGCTCCCCCACCATGACCCCTCGCCCCCGCCCCAGCCGCCCCGCCCGACCGACCGGCCCCCGCCGGCGCGGCCGCGCATGAGCGGCGGCGCCCCGCCGCTGCCCGCCGGCACGGCGCTGCGGCTGCGGCAATGCGATGATTGCGGGCTGACGGTGCGGCTGAGCCATGCCGAGCCCGGCGTCGACTGGCGCTGCCCGCGCTGCGACGCGGTGCTGCGCCGGCACCGCGAAAGCCCGCTGGTGACGCCGCTGGCGCTGGCCATGACGGCGCTGATCTTCTGCATCGTCACCCTGACCACCCCCTTCCTGACGCTGCGCCTGCTGGGCCAGATGCGGGTCAGCCATGTCGAGAGCGGCGCCTATGCCTTCGCGCATGACGGGCTGTGGCTGCTGGCGGCGCTGCTGGTCGCCACCATCGTGCTGGTGCCGCTGCTGCGGCTGAGCCTGCGGCTGGCGGTGCTCGGCGGGCTGTCGCTGCGCCACCCGCCGCCCTGGCTGCCCCTGCTGCTGCGCGCGCATGAGCGGCTGGCGGCCTGGAGCATGCTGGAGGTGTTCCTGTTCGGCGCGCTGGTCTCCTACACAAGGCTGGCCGATCTGGCCGAGGTCGAGTTCGGCCCGGCGGTGTACAGCCTGGGCGCGGTGGTGCTGGCCATGGTGGCGGCGGATGCGGCCTTCGAGCCGCAGGCGGCCTGGGACGCCATGGAAGCGCGCGGGCTGCTGCGCGCGCCGCATCGCCGCCACGCGGCGCAGCGCCTGCCGGCCGGCCGGCCGGCGCGCGGCGCGGCGGGCGAGGCGCCGATCGCCTGCCATTGCTGCCACCGCGTGGCGCCGGCGCGGCCGGGCGATCCCTGCGAGCGCTGCGGCACGCCCCTGCATCCGCGCAAGCCGCGCAGCCTGCAGCGCGCCTGGGCGCTGATCATCGCCGCCGCCATCCTCTACGTCCCGGCCAACTACTATCCGGTGATGACCATCGTCACCCTGGGCCAGGGCGGGCCGCACACCATCCTGGGCGGCGTGGTGGAATTCGTCGAAACCGGCTTCTGGCCGCTCGGCCTGATCGTCTTCCTGGCCAGCGTGGCGGTGCCGATGCTGAAGCTGGTCGGCCTCGCCGTCATGCTGGTCTGCGTGCGGCGCCGCTCCGCCTGGCGGCTGGCCGGCCGCACCCGGCTCTACCGCATCATCGAGGTGCTGGGCCGCTGGTCGATGATCGATGTCTTTGTCGTCGCCGTGCTGATCGCGCTGGTGCGCTTCGGCGTGCTGGCCTCGATCAATGCCGAGATCGGCGCCGCCTGCTTCGGCGCCGTCGTCATCCTGACCATGCTGGCGGCCGAGGCCTTCGACCCCCGGCTGATGTGGGACGCCGCCGGGCAGAACGCCGCCGCCGCCCCGAGCCCGCAGCGCCGCCTCCCCGACGCCGCCCCCGCCCCTAGCCTTGCCACCGGACACAGCGCGACCGATGCCTGAGATCGAACCCGAGATCGTCGAGGCGCAGCCGCGGCGCCGCCATTTCTCCTGGATCTGGCTGATCCCGCTGGCCGCCGCCGCCATCGCGATCTATCTCGGCTACAGCACCTACAACACGCGCGGGCCGCTGGTGACCATCCGCTTCGCCAGCGCCGACGGGCTCTCCGCCGGGCAGACCCAGGTGCGCTACAAATCCGTCACCGTCGGCACGGTGGAGGCGATCCGCCTGACCGGGGAGCTGGACGGGGTCGATGTCTCGGTGCGCATGACCCGCGACATCGCCGACCGGCTGACCGAGCCGGCGCGCTTCTGGGTGGTGCGGCCGCGGCTCTCGGCCGGCAATCTCTCCGGCATCGAGACCATCGTCTCCGGCGCCTATATCGAGTTCGACCCCGGCCCGCGCGAGGCCGAGCGGCGCGACGAGTTCCGCGGCCTGGACGACCCGCCCGGCGTGCGCGCCGGCGAGCCGGGGCGCGTGGTGACGCTGCGCGCGCCAAGGCTCGGCGCGCTCAGCCAGGGCTCGCCGGTGTTCTTCCGCGACGTGCCGGTGGGCGAGGTGCTGGCCTATGACCCGCCGGCGCTGGATGGGCCGACCAATCTGCGCATCTTCATCCGCGCCCCCTATGACGGCTATCTGCGCGGCGGCTCGCGCTTCTGGAACACCTCCGGCGCCAATCTGAGCTTCGGCGGCGACGGGGTGAAGCTGGAGATCGAGAGCCTGCAGGCGGTGCTGGCCGGCGGCATCGCCTTCGACACCCCGCGCGAGGAGCATGACAAGCCCGTCGCCCCGCCCGAGACCACCTATTTCCTGTTCGAGAGCGCCGAGGCGGCGCGCACCGCCACCTCGCCCGACCGGCTGGAATTCCTGGTCTATCTGGAGGGCTCGGTGCGCGGCCTGTCGCCGGGCGCGCCGGTGGAGCTGCGCGGCATCCGCATCGGCAGCGTCACCCGCGTCGAGCTGGCCTATGACCGCGACACCGAGCGTTTCCGCGTGCCGGTACGCATCGCCATCGAGCCCAGCCGCATCGCCTTCCCCGCCGGGCGGCCGCAGCTGGAGGTGATGGCGATGGCGCAGCACCTGGTCGACCAGGGCATGCGCTTCGTGCTGCGCAGCGGCAATCTGCTGACCGGGCAGAAGGTGCTCTCGGCCGAGATGGTGCCCGAGGCGCCGCCGGTGCGGCTGCATGTCGAGGGCGAGATGATCGTGCTGCCGAGCTCGGGCGGCGATGGCGACGACATCATGGCCGCGGTCAGCGCCGTCGCCGGCAAGCTGGAGCGCTTCCCGCTCGACGAGATCGGCCGCAACCTCAATGGCGCCCTGGCGGCGGTGAACGGTGTCGCCTCCAGCCCGGCGCTGCGGCAATCGCTGGAGAACCTGGCCGGCGCGCTGGCCGGGGTGGAGGAGCTGGTGCGCAAGGCCGATGGCGGCCTGACGCCGCTGCTGCGCCGCCTGCCCGAGATCGCCAACAATCTCGACCAGACGGTGCGCAGCGCGCGCAGCGCCATCGCCTCGATCGAGCGCGGCTATGGCGGGGATTCGCAGGTGAACCGGCAGATCGACCGCACGCTGCAGCAGCTTTCCGACACCGCGCGTTCGGTGCGGCTGCTGGCCGATTTCCTGGAGCGCCACCCCGAGGCGCTGATCCGCGGCCGCCGCGAATGAGCATGGGAGACCGCATGACCGCCCCGCACCCCGCTTTCTCCCGCCGCCGCCTCGGCCTGCTGGCACTGCTGCCGCTGGCCGCCTGCGCCTCGCCCGAGCCGCGCTATTACCGGCTGACCGCCCGGCCCGGCCCGGCACAGGGCGGCGCGGCGCCGCTGATCGAGCTGCGCCGCATCGGCCTGGCCCGCTATCTCGACCGCTCGGAGATCACCCGCGGCGGCGGCGGCGCGCGGGTGGCGCTGGTCTCCGGCGCGCGCTGGGCCGAGCCGCTGGGCGAGATGGTGACCCGCATCACCGCCGAGAATCTGCGCCAGCGCCTGCCGGGCAGCGGCATCCTGGCCGAGGGCAGCGCGCTGACCGCCGTGCCCGAGGCCCAGGCCGAGGCCGAGATCGCCCGGTTCGAGGAGGATGCCGAAGGCCGCGTGGTGATCGAGGCGCAGCTGGCGGCGCGCCGGCTCGGCGGCAATGCCAGGCCGGTGCTGCGCAGCCTGCGCGAGACGGTGCCGCTGGCCGGCAGCGACACGGATGCGCTGGCGATGGCGATGAGCCAGGCGCTCGCCCTGCTGGCCGATGCGCTGGCCGAGCTGCTCCGCCGCGCCTGATTTTTTCAGTTCCGCGCTCCGTTGTCGCGCGGGGCGTTTTTCAGTTTCGGCGCGGCGATCCCCTCGATCGCCGCGCCGCTCTTCTTTCAGTCGCCGCGCGTTTCAGTGGCCGCGCCGGGGCAGGCCCGCCGCGCCGGGCTCGCCCAGATCCCAGAACAGGCCGGCCATCATCGCCAGCGCCTCGCGCGCGACCGGCACCAGCAGATGCTCATCCGGCGCGTGCTGGCCGCAGGCGGCGTAGGAATGCGGCAGCCACAGCGTCGGCAGGCCCAGCGTGTCGGCGAAGACATGGTTGGGCAGCGAGCCGCCGATATTCGGCAGCAGCGTCGGCGCCCGGCCGAGGCTTTCCTGCATCGAGCCCAGCGCCCAGCGCACCCAGGGCGAATCCGGGTCCAGCCGGGTCGCCGGTGCCACCTCCTCCCGGTTGGCGTCCAGCGCCACATCGGCGAAGCCGGCCTCGTCCAGCCTGGCGCGCACCGCCGGCAGCAATCCTTCCGTGTCGGTGCCCTTCACATAGCGCAGCTGCAGCACCGCGCTGGCCGAGGGCGGCACGGCATTGACCGGCGCCGCCGGGTCGGCCGCGCCCATCGCCAGCACCTCCAGCGTGTTCCAGCCATAGAGGCGCTCGGCCATGCTCAGCCCCTCGGCGCCCCAATCCGGGTCGACCGCCGGGTCGTCCGCCCCGCCGCCGACCGGCAGGCCCTGGAGCGCCGCGCGCACCGCGGGCGGGATGGGCGGCGGCAGCAGGCCGGGCACGCGCAGCCGGCCGCGCCCATCGACCAGCGCGGCCACCGCATTGGCGATGATGGTCGCCGGGTTGCGGATGACGCCGCCCCAATTGCCGGAATGATAGCCGCGCGCCCGCGCCTCGACGCTGAGCCGGATGGTGAAGGCGCCGCGCGAGCCCAGGAACAGCGTCGGCCGGTCCGCCGCCAGGCGCGGCCCGTCGGAGGCCAGCAGCACATCGGCGGCGAGCCGCTCGCGATGGGCCGCGCAGAATTCCAGCAGGCCGGGGGAGCCGATCTCCTCCCCCATCTCCAGCAGCAGCACGGCGTTGAAGCCGAGCCGGCCGCCGCGCGCCGCGATCACCTGGCGCAGCGCCTCCAGGTTCAGCGTGTACTGGCCCTTGTTGTCGGCGCTGCCGCGGCCATACCAGCGCGGACCGGCCTCCTCCAGCCGCCAGGGGTCGCGGCCTTCCTGCCAGCGCCCCTGCATGCCGCGCACCACATCGCCATGGCCATAGAGCAGGGCGGTGGGCAGGTCCGCCCCCTCCTGCCGCCGCGCCACCAGGAAGGGCGCGGCGCCCAGCGGATTGTCCAGCACCTCCACCGCGAAGCCCATGGCCTCCAGGTCGGGGCGCATCTCCTCCTCGAGATAGTCGCGCAGCAGGGGGGCGCGGGCGGGCTCCTGGCTCTCGGTCGGCCAGGCGACGCGGCGGGCGAGCACGCGCCACAGCGTCCCGTCCTGCAGCAGCGCCTCGGCGGCGGCGATGGCGGCCTCGCGGCTCATGGCGGTGTCCTTCTCCCGGCCGGCGGCCAGGAGCGGCGCGGCATCCGCCTCCCTTTGCCGCCTCGGCCCGTCCCGGGCAAGCCGCCTAGCGCAGCGGCTGCGCGGCCGGGCGCGGCGCCGGCGCGCGCCAGAAGATCACCACATTGCCGAGCAGCGTCAGCGCCAGGCCGAGCAGCCCCGCCGCATCCCAGCGATAGCCCTCGAACAGGGTGGAGAGCGACAGGGCGACCACCGGGAACAGCACGGTGGTGTAGGCGGCGCGGGAGGAGCCGATGCGCGAGACCAGCATCAGATAGGTGGTGAAGCCGACCACCGAGCCGACCAGCGACAGGTAGAGCAGCGCCGCCAGGTAGCGCCCATCCGGCGGGGCGGCGTGCGGCGTGCCGCTCAGCCCGATCAGCGCCAGCAGCAGCAGCGCGCCATAGGCCATGCCCCAGGCATTGGCGGTGAGCGGCGAGATGCCGGCGGCGCTGTTGCGGCGGGAGGCCATGTTGCCCAGCGAGAAGAACAGCGTGCCCAGCGCCGCCAGCCCGGCCCCGGACAGCGTGCCGCCATCGAGATGGATCAGCGCGTCGCGCCCGAACAGCAGCAGCAGGCCGGAGACACCCAGCGCCGCCGCCAACAGGGTGCGCCCGGCGATGCGGTCGCCGAAGAAGATCCGCGCATTGACCGCGTTGTACAGCGTCGCCAGCGAGAAGATCACCGAGATCAGCCCCGAGGGCAGATAGGCGGCGGCGCTGTAGAAGCAGAGGAAGTTGCAGCTGAACAGGCAGAGCGCCTGGGCCAGGATGTAGGGCTGGTCGCGCCAGCCCGGCACCGGCAGCCGGCGCAGCGCCGCCAGCACCAGCAGCAGGATCAGCGCCGCGCTGCCGAAGCGGTAGAAGACCGAGACCAGCACCGGCACGCTGCCCACCTGCCAGGCGATGGCGATCCAGGTGCTGCCCCAGATCAGCACGGTGACGAGGAAAAGAAGCGCGTTCTGCATCGGGCCGGCCTAGCGCGCCCGGCGCATGCCCGGCTTGCAGGATCTTGCGGCGGATGTCGCTTGCCGGCGGGCGGGGCGCGGCCGCATCCTGGCCGCCCGCCCCACCCCTCCGGCCCCCGATGACCGCCACGCCCACCACCATCGCCGCGGCGCTCTCCGCCTCCCGCGCCCGCAGGCTGCACGGCATGGAGCTGGGCTTCGGCCGCGCCGCCGCGATCTGGAGCAACAGCGAGGACCGCGTCGCCTATGAGCGGCCGCAGGGCCATACGCTCAGCCTCTACCTGCAGGGCGGCGAGGGCACGCGGCGGCTGGGGCGGCAGGCGGCGCAGGGCCATCCGGGCGCCATCTGCATCCTGCCGCAGGCGCAATCCTCGGAATGGGAGATCACCGCGCGCTTCGCCTTCGTGCATCTCTACCTGCCCGATGCCGAGCTGCGCCGCAGCTTCGCCGAGATCTTCGACCGCGATGCGCGGCTGATGGCGCTGCCGGAGCTCGCCTTCGGCGACCTGCCGGGCCTGGCCGCGCCGCTGCGCCGCCTGGCCGCGGCGCTGTGCGGCCAGGATGCGCTGGCGGCGGAGGCAGCGATGCATGAGGCGATCGCCGCCGCGCTCTCCCCCGCCCTGGCCCCTGCCCTGCTCCCTGGCCTGCGCCCTTCCGCGCTGAAGGGCGGGCTGGCGCCGCATCTGCGGCGGCGCATCCTCGAGCGGATCGAGGCGGAGCTGGACACGCCGCTGCGGCTGGAGGCGCTGGCGGCGATGGCCGGGCTCAGCCCCTTCCATTTCCAGCGCGTCTTCCAGGCCAGCCAGGGCGTCTCGCCGCAGGGCTGGGTGCTGCGCCGGCGGCTGGAGCGGGCGCGGCGGCTGCTGGGCGGCGACACGCCCGTGGCCCGCATCGCCGCTTCCTGCGGCTTTTCCAGCCAGAGCCACCTGACGCGCGCCTTCCGCGCCGCCAGCGGCACCACGCCGGCGGCCTATCGCGCGGCGCTGCGGGGCGGCGGCGCCCCGCCGCCCCGCTAGCGCATCTCAGCCGCCGCCGATCAGCTCCATCGCCTGCCGCTCGAACAGCCGGCGATAGAGCCCGTCCGGGCGCTGCACCAGCGCCTCGTGCCGGCCTTCCTCGACGATGGCGCCGCGCTCGAAGACCAGGATGCGGTCCATGCTGCGCACCGTCGACAGGCGGTGGGCGATGACGATGGCGGTGCGCCCCTGCAGCAGCCGCGCCATGGCCTGCTGGATCAGCGCCTCGCTCTCCGAATCCAGTGCCGAGGTCGCCTCGTCCAGGATCAGGATCGGCGCATCGGCCAGGAAGGCGCGGGCCAGCGCCACGCGCTGCCGCTCGCCGCCCGAGAGCTTGACGCCGCGCTCCCCCACCAGCGTGGCATAACCCCGCGGCAGGCGCTGGATGAAATCATCCGCATGGGCCAGCCGCGCGGCCTCGCGGATCTGCGCCAGCGAGGCGCCGGGGCGGGCATAGGCGATGTTCTCGGCCAGGCTGCGATGGAACAGCACCGGCTCCTGCGGCACGATGGCGATGCGCGCGCGCAGCGAGGCCTGGCTGGCCTGGCGCACATCCTGCCCGTCGATCTCCACCGCGCCCTCGGTCACGTCGTGCAGCCGCTGGATCAGCTTCACCAGCGTCGTCTTGCCCGAGCCCGAGGGGCCGACCAGCCCGACGCTCTCACCGGCGCGGATGGTCAGGGACAGGTCGCGATAGAGCGGCGTCGGATGGCCGCCATAGCGGAAGGTGACGTGGCGGAAGGCGATCTCGCCGCGCGGCACGGCGAGCGGGCGCGCATCGGCCGCATCCTCGATGCCGAGCGGCACGTCGTGCAGCGCCACCAGCTCCTCCATCTCGTTCACCGCGCGCTGCAGATTGCTGATGTGGTAGCCGACATCGCGCAGATAGCCCTGCACCATGAAGAACATGGTCAGCACGGTGGCGAGGTCGCCGGCGCTCGCCGCCTCCACCCACCACAGCCACAGGGCGCAGCCGATGACGGCGATGCGCAGCAGCAGCAGGATCAGGATCTGCAGCGCCTCGGAGCGCAGGCCCCGGCCCCAGCTGCGCGCGGTGCGGCGGCGCCATTTCGCCAGGATCCAGTGCAGGCGCGCATCCTCGCGCGCCTCGGCGCCGAAGGCCTTGACCACCCCATTGGCGCCGACGGCATCCGCCATGGCGCCGCCCAGCCGCGTGTCCCAGGCATTGGACAGCCGCGCCGCCGGCGCCACCCAGCGCAGCGACAGGGTGGCGGTGAGCGCGATGTAGAGCACGCCGCCCAGCGCCACCAGCAGGCCGAGCAGCGGCCAGCGCCAGCCCAGCAGCAGCGTCGCGCCCAGCAGCACGGTGAGCGAGGGCAGCAGCGCCAGCAGCAGCGTGTCGTTCAGCAGGTCGATCGCCCAGGCGCCGCGGCCGATGCGCCGCACGGTGGAGCCGGCGAAGCTGTTGGCGTGCCAGTCGGCGGAGAAGCGCTGCACGCGGTGGAAGGCCTGCTGCGTCACATCCTGCATCAGCGCCAGCGTCAGGCGGATGATGCCGGCGATACCGAGGATGCGCAGCGCCATGGCGGCGAGGCCGAGCCCGGCCAGCGCCGCCAGCGCGGCCAGGGCCTCATGCAGCGCCGCCTCGCGCGGGCCGGTGGTGGCGCCGACGATGGCGTCGACCAGCTGGCCGGCGAAGACCGGCACCAGCACATCGGCCAGGGTGGCGGCGACGATGCCGAGCGCGGTCAGCCCGACCAGCGCGGGATGCCGCGCCCAGTGGCGCAGCAGGAAACCGAGCACGGCGCGGAAGGGCGAGGCCCCACGCCGCGTGTCAGGAAGCGAGGTCACGTCATGCTCCGCCCGGTTCGCGGGCGGCCTTCCGGGGAGCGGAGGCGCGTCAGGACGCGCGTCGACGCTCAGAGGGGAAACGAAAGGGAGGAAGTCTCGGCGATGCGGCCCGGGACAGGGCGCCAGGCGGATCGCGCTAGCGGCGCGGTCGTGGCGACGCGAAAGGCGTGTGCCAGGCGGGCGGCATCATGGCCGGAACGGGGGCAGGCGCGACGTGTGACATGCGGCCTCCCTTTGCTGGCCGTGGACGAGGCCGGGAAGATAGACAGGCGCCGGGCGGCGCGGCAAGCGACAAGATGACGCTCGCCACGCTGTGATGGGGCAGCGCGCCTCAGCCCGGCGGCGCGCCGCCCAGCGCCTCCGCCGCCAGGCGGCGCGTCAGCTCGCCCGCCGGCATCTCCCGCCCCAGCGGCGCCGCCTGCCCGGCCCAGAGGCTCATGAAATCGCCCGAGCCCTGCGGCTCGGTGTGGCCGCGCAGCGGCGCCAGCGCGCCGCCGGCGGTCGGGAAGGCCGGCGCCAGGGGCGAGATCGGCCCCATCTCGCGCATGATGCGGTTGACCAGGCCGCGCGCCGGGCGGCCGGTGAAGATGTTGGTCAGCGCCGTCGCGCGGCCCTCCGCATCATGCAGGGCGGCGCGGTGCGGCGCCGGGATGCGCGCCTCCGGCGTGAACAGATAGGCGGTGCCGAGCTGCACGGCGGAGGCGCCGAGGGCCAGCGCCGCGCGGATGCCGCGCGCATCGCCGATGCCGCCCGCCGCGATCACCGGCAGGGACACCGCATCGACGATCTGCGGCACCAGCGCCATGGTGCCGAGCTGCAGGCTCAGATCGTCGGAGAGAAAATGGCCGCGATGGCCGCCCGCCTCCAGCCCCATGGCGATGATGGCGTCGCAGCCGCGCTCGGCCAGCCAGCGCGCCTCGGCCACCGTGGTGGCGGAGGAGAGGATGCGCGCGCCGCTGCGCCGCACCCGCTCCAGCAGCGCGGGCTCGGGCAGGCCGAAATGGAAGCTGCAGATGGCGGGCCGGACCTCCTCGACCAGGGCGCAGAATTCGGCGTCGAAGGGCGCGCGGTTGCCGGAAGGCGGCGGCGCGCCATGCTCCAGGCCGAATTCCTGGTAATAGGGGCGCAGCGCCTGGTGCCAGGCGGCGGCACGCGCGGCGTCGGGCACCGGCGGGGTGTGGCAGAAGAAATTCAGGTTGAAGGGCCGGTCGGTGCCGGCGCGGATCCGCTGCACCGCCTCCCTCGCCTGCTGCGGCGTCGACAGCGCGCAGGGCAGCGAGCCCAGCCCGCCCGCCGCGCTGACCGCCAGCACCATCTCGGGCGTGGTGCTGCCGGCCATGGGGGCCTGGATGATCGGCAGCTCGATGCCGAACAGGTCCAGGATGCGGCGATCGGTCCAGCTCATGCGGAAATCCTTCCGAAGGGGCGGTCAGGCAGGCGGTCAGGCAGGCGGGTCAGGCGGCCAGCAATTCGTCGGCGGGGCCGAAGAACTCGTAATGGATCTGCCCGGCGGGCACACCGAGCCGCGTCAGCGCCGCGGTGAGATCGCGCAAGAAGGGGCGCGGGCCGCACAGATAATAATCGGCACCGGCGAGCGGCGTGTTCGCGGCCAGCCACTCCGCAGAGATGCGGCCGGCGATGTCGAAATCCTCGCCCGGGCGGTCCTGCGGCCGCGGGCCTTCGTAAAAGACGCTCGCGCGGATGCGGCCGCCGGAGGCCGCGGCCAGCCCGCGCACCTCCTGCCCCAGCGCATGGGTGGCGCCGGAGAGGGTGCCATGCACGAACTGCGCCGCCGGCCCCTCCGCCCGCGCCGCCAGCGCGTGCAGCATGCTGAGGAAGGGCGTCTGGCCGACCCCGCCGCTGAGCAGCACGACGGGCCGCTCGCATTGTTCGGGCAGCACGAAATCCCCGGCCGGCGCGGCGGTCCGCAGGATCGCGCCGGGCTGCACGGCATCATGCAGCCAGTTCGAGGCGAGGCCCTGCGGCTCCCGCTTGACGCTGATGCGGTAGGTGGCGTCGCCGGGGGCCGAGGAGATGCTGTAATTGCGCTTCAGCGGCGCCTGGCCCGGGATCTCCAGCCAGAAGGTCAGGTACTGGCCCGGCCGGTGCCGCAGCACCGCGCCGCCATCCGCCGGCGCCAGCAGGAAGGAGGTGATGACCTCGCTCTCCGCCCGCTTCTCCACCACGCGGAAATCGCGCCAGCCATTCCAGCCGCCGGGGGCGGCGGCCTGGTCGTGGTAGATCTGCTTCTCCCGCCCGATCAGCAGATCGGCCAGGAACCAGTAGGCCTCGCCCCAGGCGGTGAGGATCCCGGGCGTCGCCGCCTCGCCCAGCACGTCCTGGATGGCGCCGAGCAGCGCCTCCGCCACGGCCGGGTAGTGCTCCGGCAGGATGTTCAGCCCGACATGCTTCTGCGCGATGCGCTCCACCGCGGCGGCCAGCACGCCCGGCGCCTCGATGTTGCGCGCATAGGCCAGGATGGCGCCGGCCAGCGCCTTGGGCTGCGCGCCGGTCTCGCCATGATGCGACTGGTTGAACAGGTCGCGCATGGCGGGGTCGCGGAACAGCCGCTCATACATGCGGCGGGTGATGGCCAGGCCATGCGCCTCCAGCGCCGGAACGGTGGCCTTGACGATCGCGACGGTCGACGCGCTGAGCGGTCGGGGCATGGCGGCCCTCCATAAGGTATATCTCACGCACACCTTATGGCGCTTGGCGCGAAGGTGTAAACCCCCTACATCTTTCGCATGCGCCTCACCTTCCACACCGACTACGCGCTGCGCGCCCTGATCTATCTCGGGCTGCGGCAGGACCGGCGCGTCTCGATCCGCGAGATCGCCGAGGCGCACCGCATCTCGGAGAACCATCTGGTCAAGGTGGTGCACAATCTCGGCCGCGGCGGCTTCATCGAGACGACACGCGGCCGCGGCGGCGGGCTGCGCCTGGCCCGCGCGCCGGAGCTGATCCGGATCGGCGAGGTGGTGCGCTTCACCGAGGAGGACATGGCGCTGGTCGCCTGCTTCCAGCCGGCGCTGGAGGGGGGCGGCTGCGTGCTGATCCATGCCTGCCGGCTGCAGAGCCTGCTGGGCGAGGCGCTGGCCGCCTTCATGGCGGTGCTGGACGGGCAGACGCTCGCCGATCTGCTGCAGCCGCACCGGGCGGTGATGGCGGCGCGGCTGGGGCTGCCCGCCCCGTTGGAGGCGCCGGCCGGCACCGGCCCGACGCGGCCCGGCGCATGAAAAAGGCCGGCGCCAAGGGGCGCCGGCCGGATCGGAGCTTCAGGGCGAACCCCTCAGGGATTGCCCAGAAAGGCGATGATGTCGCGCCGGTCCTGCTCGGCGGTGACGCGCAGCACCATGCGGGTGCCGCGCGCGACACCGGTCGGGTTGGCCAGATAGGCGTCCAGGGTTTCCGGCGTCCAGGCCTGCCCCAGCGCCTTCAGCGCCGGGGAGTAGTTGTAGCCCTCGAGCCCGCCGGCGCTGCGGCCGATCACCCCCTGCAGATGCGGGCCGACGCCGTTGCGCGGCTGCGCCAGCTGGTGGCAGGCCTGGCATTGCCGCTGGAACAGGGTGCGGCCGCGCGCCGCATCGCCCTCCTCCGCCCTTGCCGGGGTGGTGGAGAACAGCCCGGCGGCGAGCGCGCCGGTCAGCACGGCAACAGGGAAAAGACGCATCAGGCGGCTCCGAGGCG
Organism: Pseudoroseomonas cervicalis; assembly: GCF_030818485.1. NCBI lineage: Bacteria > Pseudomonadati > Pseudomonadota > Alphaproteobacteria > Acetobacterales > Roseomonadaceae > Roseomonas > Teichococcus cervicalis. The sequence goes on from NZ_JAUTAJ010000002.1 coordinate 330,004, forward strand.
GGCTTTGGACAGCGGCAGGCTGCGGATGCGCTGGCCGGTCAGCGCCGCCACGGCATTCACCACGGCCGGCGGCACGCCGGGCAGGCCGGGCTCGCCAATGCCGCCCATCGGCGCGCCGCTCTCGACGATGCGCACATGCACGCGCGGCATGCGGCCCGGCGGCAGGATCGGGTAGCCGTCGAAATTGCGCGCCTGCGGCACGCCATTCTCGTAGACCACCTCCTCCAGCAGGGCCGAGGACAGGCCGAGCGCCACGGCGGAATTCACCTGCGCCTCGATGATCGCCGGGTTGACCATGCGGCCGGGATCCACCGCGACCCAGACCTCATGCACGACGACCTCGCCCTCGCGCAGGGACACCTCGGCGATGGTCGCCACCTCGCTGCCGAAGGGCGAGGCCATGGCGACGCCGCGGGCGCGGCGCGTGCCATCCGCCGCCTCATAGGGGCCGCGCTTCCAGCCGCCGGACAATTCGCCCACCGCCTCCAGCAGCGTCTTGTGGCGCGGCTTGTCGGCCAGCAGGCGCAGCCGCAGCGCATAGGGGTCCTGCCCGCCGGCCTCGGCCATCTCGTCGAAGAAGGCCTCGTAGAAGAAGTCGTTCATCGAATGCCCGACCGAGCGCCAGAAGCCGATGACCGGCGGCTGGGCGTGCGGCACCTGCACCACGAGGCGGTTGGGGATGGCATAGGGTTTTTCCGAGATGCCCTCGACGACGGAGGGATCGGCCTTGCCCGGCGGACCGCCGAAATAGCGGCCGACCGGCCCCTCGCCCACCGCCTCGGCGGCGAAGGCCACCGGCAGCCCGTCAGGCCCGATGCCGGCGCGGAAGCGCGCCAGCCCCATCGGCCGCAGCGCGTCGCGCAGGAATTCCTCCTCGCGCGTCCAGATCAGCTTCACCGGCCGCCCCACCGCCTTGGAGAGCAGGATGGCCTGCGGGAAGGGGTTGGCGTTGTCGTAGAGGAAGTGCCGGCCGAAGAAGCCGCCCAGCAGCGGCGAATGGATCACCACCTGCTCCGGCGCGATGCCGGCGACCTGGGCGGCGACGCGCTGGAACATCTCCGGCGCCTGGTTGGGCAGCCACAGCTCCAGCGTGCCATCGCCCTTCCAATGCGCGATGGCCGAGGGCGGCTCCAGCTGGCCATGCGCCAGATAGGGCGCGTCGTAGCGCGCCTCCACCACGCGCGTGGCGGTCTTCAGCGCCGCCTCGGCATCGCCATGCGCCTCCGCCGGCAGGGCATTGCCCTGGGCCTTGGCCAACGCCTCGCGCATCGCATTGGAGGAAAAATCGGCCGGCATGGCGCGGCGAGCGCCGGCGGCGGGCTCGGCCCATGTCACCTGCAGCGTCTCCGCCGCGCGGCGGGCGCGCCACCAGCGATCGGCCAGCACGGCGACGGCGCCGGGCAGGCGATGGATGGAGTGCACGCCAGGCATCGCCCGCACCTCGGCCTCATTGGCCAGTTCGCCGGGCTCCTGCCCGAGGCGCGGCGCGTGCTGCACCGCGCCCTGCAGCATGCCCTCGACCTTCAGATCGATGGCATAGACCGCCTGGCCGGTGGATTTGGCCCGCACATCGAGCCGCGCGACCGGCTTGCCGATCCAGCGGAAATCCCGCTCGGCGCGCAGCGGCGCGCTCTCCGGCACCGGCAGCGAGGCGGCCTCGGCGGCCAGCGCGCCATACTCCAGGCTGCGGCCGGAGGCGGCGTGGATCACCCGGCCGGGTTCGGTCGTCAGGCTGTCGGCGGCGACACCCAGCCGCGTGGCGGCGGCCTGGATCAGCATCCGCCGCGCCCGGGCGCCGAGCTGGCGCATCGCCGGATAGGCGCTGCGCACCGAGAAGCTGCCGCCGGTGATGCGCATGCCATTGACCAGCGCGTAATCGGCACCGGGCGGCGCGCATTCGACGGTGAAGCGCGCCGGCTCCACATCCAGCTCCTCGCCGACGATCTGCGCCATCGCCGTGTCGATGCCCTGGCCGCCCTCGATGAAGGGGCTCTTCAGCAGCACGGTGTTGTCGGGGCGGATCTCCAGGAAGGCGGCGACGCGGCTGCCCGGGCGCGGCGCGGCGGGCGCGGCGGCCTGGGCGCGGGCGGCGCCGCGCGGCAGGGCGACACCGATCACCAGCGCGCCCAGCGCCGCGCCGAGCACGCCGCGGCGGGAGAGGTTGACCGGCTGGCCCTCGGGCAGGGTGTCGGCCAGCTGCCGGGCGGAGAAGAGGCTCGCGGAAAGACCGTCCATGCTCGCCTCCTCAGCCCTGGGCCGCGGCCTGCCGCACAGCGGCGGCGATGGCGTTGTAGGTGCCGCAGCGGCAGAGATTGGTCATCGCCGCGGCGATGTCCTCCTCGCTGGGCTGCGGGGTCTGCTGCAGCAGCGCCGTCGCGGCCATCACCTGGCCGGACTGGCAATAGCCGCATTGCGGCACCTGGGCGGCCACCCAGGCCTCCACCACGCGGCGGCCGACCGGGTCCTGGCCGATCGCCTCGATGGTGGTGACGGGCAGGCCTGCGACACTCTCCACCGGGGTGACGCAGGAGCGCGTCGGCTGGCCATCCACCAGCACGGTGCAGGCGCCGCATTGCGCCGCGCCGCAGCCATATTTGGTGCCGGTCAGGCCGAGCTCGTCGCGGATCACCCAGAGCAGCGGCGTGTCGGCCTCGGCCTCGACGCTGCGGGTCACGCCATTGATGGTCAGGTCCATGGGATCCGTCCTTGGGGCAGGGCAGGAAGGAAAACGGGGGACCGCCGCGGGAGGGGCGCGGCGGCCGGGGTCTGTCGCTGCCGGGCGGGCGGGCCTAGAAGAGAGGCGGACGGCGCGGCAGCGGCGGAACCAAACAGTTTGGTTTTAGCCGAGCCTGCGCCAGAATGTCAAACCGGATGGTTCGGACGGGCCATCACGAAACAAGGCGGAGCCATGTCACCCTCGGATGAATCCACCCGCGAACGCATCCTGGAGGCGGCGCGCCGTGAATTCGCCGAACATGGGATCGCCGGCGCGCGGATCAACCGCATCGCCGCCGCGGCGCGCACCAGCAAGGAGCGCCTCTACGCCTATTTCCGCGACAAGCAGCAGCTGCTCGACACCATCAAGGCGCAGCAGATGGCCGAGATCGCCGTGGCGGTGCCGATGGATCCGGCCGACCTGCCCGGCTATGTCGGCCGCCTGTTCGACTATCTGGGGGAGCGGCCGGAGATGCTGCGCATCGCCAGCTGGGCCGCGCTGGAAGGCGGCGAGTGCACCCAGCTGCCGCCCGGCGATCCGCGCCGCTGCGCCTATGAGGCCAAGCTCGACAAGCTGCGCCAGGCGCAGCGCGCCGGGCTGGTCGATGCCAGCTGGGAGCCGCTGCCGCTGCTCAGCCTGATGATCGCCCTGGCCGGAAGCTGGAGCCGCGCCCCCTGCGAGGTGCATGCCCTGGCCGGCGCCGCCGGGCTGCCGCGGCAGAATTTCCGCGCGGCGGTGGAGGAGGCGGCGCGCCGCCTGCTGCAGCCGCGCGCCGGGGGCTGAACCGGCCTCAGCGCTCCACCATCGATTCATGCACCCAGCCGAAGGGCTGGTCCTCCCCGACCTGCAGCCAGCCGCCCGGCGCCTCGCCGAAGACCCGCAGCTGCGAGGCGCGCGGCACCACCCGCAGCACGGCGCCGCCGCCGCCCGGATTGGCGCGGATATTCACCGGATGCGCCGCGGTGGTGGTGATGCTGCCGCCGGCCACGCTGCCACCCGTGGCACCGGGGGCCGGGGCCGCCATGTCCGGCGGGGTCGCGCCGCTGGCCTGCGGCGCGGCGGGGGCGGTGGCGCCGGCCGGGCCGCGCGGCGGCGGCGGGTTCGGCACCGCCCCCGGCATCGGGCCGCCGGGCGTCGCCCCCAGCGCGGTGTCGGAGGGCAGCGGCGGCAGGCCGGACGAACCCACGCCCTGCGGCGTGCGCGGCCCGCCGCCCTCGAAGCAGCGCTCCACCATCTCGAGATAGACGCGGCTGGCCTCGACATTGGACAGGCCGATCGCCAGGCTGGCCTGGCGCGGCGTCTCGCCGCCGCCCTCCGGCAGCGTCACCGCGACGACCCAGGGGATGAAGGGGTCGTTCACCGCGCCGGAGGGGTTGATCTGCCCGCACACCGCATAGGCGCCGGGCAGCTGCTGGCGATAGACCTGGATGGCGCGCAGCCGCATCTCGCCCTGGATGCGCAGCCGGGCGCGCACCTGCTCCAGCGCGGCGCGGCGGGCGATCTCCCGCGCCGGCGCGTCGGCGGCCTGGTCGCTGCCCTCCCCCGGCTTCGGGTCGTCGCAGCCGGCCAGCAGCAGGGGGATGGCCAAAGCGGGCAGGACCGCCAGCGCCGTCAGGCGGCGCGGCGTGGATCGGGTCGGGGGCAGAGGCTTCGGCATGGCCGAGGCATAACGCAGCCGCGGCACCGGCGTCGCATCACGGCCGGCGGCGCGCCCTCCTCCGCGCCCGGCGCGAGGCCCGGCGCCCTCGCCTCAGCCGAGCGCGACGCCCAGCCGCTCCGCCGTCTGCGGCCCGACCTGGCCATCCACCACCAGCCCGCGCAGCGCCTGGAAGGCGGCGACGGCGGCGGCGGTCTTGGCGCCATAGACGCCGTCCTGCGCGCCGGGATCGCAGCCGGCGGCGGCCAGCGCCTGCTGGATCGCCCGCACCACCGGCGAGACGCCCGGCGGCTGGCCGGGGCGGTAGAGCTGCGCCGGCGCCGCCAGCGCCAGGCCGGGCGCCGGGTCGGCATAGTCGAAACCCGGCAGCAGCAGGCCGGTGTCCCAGTGCCGGCCGCTGGCGCGCCCGGCGCGCACGCCCCAGGCGGTGCCCATCGCCTCCACCGTGCCGCCCGCCCCGTCGCTCAGCGCGATATGCCCCATCTTGCCGAGGCCGGGCGGGTAGCGCAGCAGCACGCCGCCGATGGTCGAGGCCGCCTGCTCCCAGGGCACCATGATGCCGAGATTCTGCGCGTCGTTGCGCCAGGCGCCGGTATAGGCCTCGACCGTCGCGGGGTCGCCCTGGTTGTCGACGCAGCCATAGAGGAAGCCGGCGGTCTGGTAGACCAGCCAGGACAGGAATTCGGCGCAATCCCAGGGCCCCTGCCAATCGGGGTTGTCCTTGGGGACGAGGATGTTGACGTAGGTCTGCCCGATCCGCGTCCGCGCCAGATCCAGCATCTGCTGCCCGGTCGGCATGCGCCATCTCCTCGGAGGGTGAATGGCCGAGCTTTCGCCGATCCGGTTCGTATTCGCAACAAGATTCGGGGCGCTTACCTCAGCCCAGGCTGGTCCAGTAGGCTCCCTGCATCGGCAGCGCCGCGAAATCGCGGTTGATGCGCTCCAGCAGCCCCTCCGGCGACAGGCGCGGGGCCAGCGCCGGGTGCAGCCAGCCGGCCAGCGCCTCCAGCGCGACGAGGTGCAGCGGCGTCTCGTTGAAGCCGAGCCACAGCGCATGCGCCCGCCCCGCCCGCACCGAGGGCAGCGCGTCCAGCCCCTGGGCCCGCAGCATGGCGGCGAGGCTCCCCGCGCGCCGCACTCGCAGAAATGCCGGCGCCGAGCGAGACGCCGCCGCGGCCATTGTAGACGCCGCCCGTGGCCAGATAGACCGGCGCGTCGGAGACCAGCACGGTCTCGCGGTGCAGCTGGCCGAGCGCGCCGGGCAGCAGATCGGCGGCGATGCTGCGGCCGCCCATGCGCGCCAGGAAATCGGCGAAGCTGCCGTGCGCGATGCTGTAGCAGCAATCGCGCCCGCCGGCATTGTTGTGCAGCAGCACCGGCACCGGCACGGCGGGCCGGGTGGCGCGCAGCGCATCCAGCGCCGCCAGCCGCGCCCGGTACAGCGCCGACAGCGCCGCCGCCTGGTCGCGGCGGTCCAGCAGCGCGCCCAGGATGGCGAGGCTCGGCAGCGTCTCGGCCAGCGGATCGGCCATGAAATCCACCACCACCGCCGTCAGGCCGAGCCGCTCCAGCCGTGCCAGCACCTCGCTGCCGCCGCGCGCATCCAGCGGCGCGATGGCGCCGCGCGTCAGCAGCACGAGGTCCGGCTGCAGGGCGAGCACGGATTCCACCGACATGTCGGCCAGGATGCGCCGCCCCAGCTGCGGCACGCCGCGCAGCGCCGGGAAGCGCGCGGTCCAGGCGGCCTCCTCATCCGGCAGGGCCTGGGCCATGTCACTGGCGCGGCCGGCCAGCAGCGCGACCGGGTCCGGATGCAGCAGCCCCATCGTGCCGAGCAGCCGGCCCTGCGCCAGCACGATGCGGCGCGGCGGGCGTGGCAGGCTGACGCGGCGGCCGAGCAGATCGGTCACCGTGACCGGCGCGCCCTCGGCGGCGCGCAGCAGGCCGGGGCGCGCCAGCAGCGGCACGGCAAGCCCCGCCGCCAGCAGCCGGCGCCGCCGGATGTCAGAACCGCGCGGTGACACTGGCCACGACCTGCAGCGGCTCGCCGATCGCGACGCCCAGATTGCTGCCCTGGGTCGCGGTGTAATAGGTCTTGTCGAACATGTTCTTCACATTGAGCTGCAGCCGCAGCGCCTGGCGCTCGATGCGCGTGTCATACGCCACGAAGGCATCGAACACCTGGTAGGAGGGCAGGTCGAAGCTGTTCTCCGTATCCCCCGCCCGCTCGCCCATGAAGCGGCCGCCAAAGCCGGCGCGCAAGCCTTCCGAGCCCAGCACAGCGCCGAAATCATGCACCCAGAACAGCGAGGCGGTGTGGCGCGGCACATTCCACAGCCGGTTGCCCTGCAGCGTCGGGTCGCGCGTCACCGAGGCGTCGGTATAGGCGTAGGAGCCGATCAGGCTGTCCTGGCGGGTGACGCGCCCGGCGATGTCCAGCTCCACCCCGCGCGAGCGCACCGCGCCGGCCGTCGCCGTGAAGGTGGTGCCGTTCTGCACGAAATTATAGGCGACATTGCGCTTGTCGATGTCGAAGGCGGCGAGCGTCGCGCTCAGCCCCTCGCCGATGTCGAGCTTGGCGCCGATCTCGTAGGAGCGCGCGGTCTCCGGCGGCAGCGCGCCATAGGCGGTGGAGATGGAGGAGTTCGGCTTGAAGGATTCGCTGTAGCTGGCATAGAGCGCCAACTCCGGCAGCACCCGGTAGACCAGGCCGAGCCGCGGCACCAGCCGGCCGTCATCGACATCGGTGTTGCGGTTGAAGGGCCGGCCGCGCCCGGCCACCTGGTCGAACTGCTCGTAGCGCAGACCGGCCACCAGGATCCATTGCTCGTTCAGATGGATGCTGTCCTGCGCGTAGAAGGCCACGCTCTCCAGCCGCTCCATCTGGTCGCTGTCGGAGGGGGTGCCGACCCGCCCCGGCGCCGCCAGCCTGCCATAGACCGGGTTGTAGATGTTGAAGCCGCCGGTGTTGCGGCCGCGCACCATCTCCGAGCGGCGTGTGCTCTGATAATCGTAGGAGGTGCCGAAGACCAGGTCGTGCCGCATTCCGAACAGGTTGACACGGCCTTCGAGATCGGCGCGCACCGCATGCGAGAAGCGGGTCGAGGCCTCGGTCGCATCCGCCCGCCGCACCAGCGCGCCGGTCGCCGGGTCGTAGCTGATGATGCGCGCATTCTGGTCGGAATAATCGTTCAGGCTGTAGGCATAGCCCGCCGAGACGCGCCAATCGGCATCCAGCTGGTGGCTGCCGCGCAGCCCGACATAATCCGAATAGCCGCGCGAGATGTTGTAGGGCTCGTCGAAGCGCGTGCGCCGCCCGGTGGGCACGGCGCGGCCGGTGCGCGGGCCGAAGATGGTGCCGCGGTCGAAGGGCACCGCGTAATCCTCGTGGAAATAGCGCAGCTCGATGCTGCTGCGGTCGTCGCGCCAGGCCAGCGAGGGCGCGATCTGCCGCCGCTCGACATGGCCGAAATTGCGCCAGTAATCCTCGCGCTGATCCTCCCCCGCCAGGCGGAAGGAGAAGCCCTGCGCGACCGGCCCGGTCACGTCGAACCCGGCCGAGCCGCCGCCGAAGCTGGTGGCGCGCAGATTGACCATGCCGGCGAAGCGCTCCTCCGGCCGCAGCGGCACCAGATTGACCATGCCGCCCGGATCCAGGATGCCGTACAGCATCGAGGCCGGGCCCTTCAGCACCTCCACGCTGTCGGTCATCACGCTCATGCTGCGCGGCAGCATGGTGCGCAGCCCGTCGATCATGATCGAGCCGTCGCGATTGTCGCCGAAGCCGCGACGCATGAAGGCGTCCTGCGTGCCGCCCAGCGAATTGGCCGGCGCGACGCCGCTGACATTGGCCAGCACCTCGTCCAGGCTGCGCGCCTGCTGGTCCTCGATCACGGCGCGCGGCACCACGGCGATGGATTGCGGCAACTCCATCAGCGGCACGGCGCCGCCGCCGCCGAGCGTCGTGGTCAGCGGCTGGTAGCCATCCGCCGCCGCCTGGGCGGGCCGCGCCGTCACCGACAGCTCGGGCAGCTGGGTCGCCCCGGCCACCGGCTCGGCCACCGCCTGGGCCAGGGCGGGCTGCGCGGCCAGCACCAGCAGCGCGGCGGCCAGGCTGCCCATCGGCCAGGGCCGCATCCGCCGGGCGGGCATCGACAAGCCGCTAATAGGAATTATTCTCATTTGCAGTTCGGAGCGGAGCGACATGGCGATGGCCCTGGGCGGTATCGAGAAATCCGATGAAGGCCCCAGCCCGCGGCGAAAGCGCCCCGCGCGGCTGGCCGGCCCGGAGCACAGCGGTTACACGCTGCCCGCAGGGCTGGAAACCGGGAAAATTTGCGCAAAGACCATCAGGAAATCCGATAGCCCATGCCCGCCCTGACCCCCGGCACCGAGCATATCCTGGCCTTCCTGGCCGTGGCCGAGCAGGGCAGCCTCTCCGCCGCCGCCCAGGCGCTGAACCGCACCCAGTCCAGCATGACCTACGCCATCCAGCGGCTGGAGGCGGAGCTGGGCGTCACCCTGTTCGAGCGCGGCCAGCGCGGCACCAGCCTGACGCCGCAGGGCATGGCGCTGCTGCCCGTCGCCCGCCGCATGGCGCAGGAGCTGGACGCGCTGCGCCGCACCGCCGATGGCCTGGCGGCCGGCGTCGAGGTGAAGCTGGTGATGGCGGTGGAAGCCGCCTTCCCCGAGGCGCGGCTGCTCGCCCTGCTGGCCGCCTTCCGCCGCGCCTTCCCGCTGGTGCGGGTGCGCATGGAAACCGAATCCGTCCATGCCACGGCGGAAGCCCTGCTCTCCGGCCGCTGCGCCCTGGGCATCCTGGGGCCGGTCATCGAACGCTACCCGACGCTGGCCGGCGTGGCGCTGGGCGGGGTGGAGCGCATCCCCGTCGCGGCACCCGATCATCCCCTGGCGCTGCATCCCGGAGAAATCCCGGCCGAGGCCTTCCGCAGCCATGTGCTGCTGGTGCTCTCCAGCCATTCGCGCGAACCCCGCAAGCGGCCGCTGGCCATGCCCAATGGCGGCATCTGGCGGGTCAACACCCTGGCCGCCAAGCGCAGCCTGATCCTGGCCGGCCTCGGCTGGGGCCGCATGCCGGCGCCCATGGTGGCGGAGGACCTGGCCGCCGGGCGGCTGGTGCGGCTGCGCCCGGCCCGGCTGGAAGGGCTGGACTGGACCACCCCCCTGCCCTTCTTCGTCGCCCATCGCCGCGACGAGGCGCTGGGGCCGGCGGCGAGCTGGGCAAGGGCGGCGTTGCTCGAGCAGGGTCAGGACTGAGAAAAGCAAAGGCCGGGGGGACAGGGTCCCCCCGGACCCCGCCTTCAGTTGGGCAAGGGAATGGGCGCGGCGCTGGCGGCCAGCAGCTGCTGGCTGTACGGGTCCTCGGCGCGGCCGGCGCGCAAGGCGTCGACCGGCAGTTCCTCGACGATGCGGCCCTGGCTCATGATCGCCACCCGGCCGCAGAGATGCGCCACCACCGCCAGATCATGGCTGACCATCACATAGGTCAGGCCGCGCTCGGCCCGCAGCCGCTGCAGCAGGTTCAGGATCTCCGCCTGCACCGAGACATCCAGCGCGCTGGTCGGCTCGTCCAGCAGCAGGATCTCCGGCTCCAGCACCAGGCAGCGCGCGATGGCCACACGCTGCCGCTGCCCGCCCGAAAGCTGGTGCGGATAGCGGAAGCGGAAGCCGGCACCGAGCCCCACCGCCTCCAGCACCGCATCCACCCGCTGCTGCGGCCGGTCCAGCCCATGGATCGCCAGCGGCTCCAGCAGCACCTGGTTGACCATCTTGCGCGGATGCAGCGAGCCATACGGGTCCTGGAACACCATCTGCACCCGCCGGTGGAAGGCGCGGTCGCGATGATGCGGCAGCTCCTTCCCCTGCAGCAGCAGGCTGCCGCCATAGGCGCTGTTCAGACCCGACAGCGCCCGCAGCACGGTGGACTTGCCCGAGCCGCTTTCGCCGATCAGCCCGAAGGCCTCGCCCGGCATCACCCGGAAGGAAACCTCGCGCACCGCGTGGCTGGTCCGCGCGCCCTTGCCGAAGCGGATGTCGAGGCCGATCGCCTCCAGCATGGGAACCGGGGGAAGGCTCATGCCGGCTGCTCCAGGCGATAGGTCGGGCCGTCGCGCCAGGCGGGGTCGCGTGTCGGCACCGCCAGCTCCTGCACCGGATGGTCCAGCCGCGGCAGGCTGCGCAGCAGCGCCTGGGTGTAGGGGTGCCGCGCCTGGGCCAGGTCGCGCGCATGCAGCTCCTCGACGATGCGCCCGGCATACATCACCAGCACCCGGTCGCAGAATTCGGCGACCAGGTTGAGGTCATGGCTGATGAAGATCAGCCCGGCGCCGCGCCGCGTCACCAGCGCGTCCAGCACCGCCAGCACCTGCCGCCGCACCGTGACGTCGAGCGCGCTGGTCGGCTCATCGGCGATGATCAGGTCCGGCTCGGTCACCAGCATCATGGCGATCATGATGCGCTGGCCCATGCCGCCCGACACCTCATGAGGGTAGAGCTCGAAGACCCGCGCCGGATCGCGGATCTGCACCGCCTCCAGCATGGCGAGCGAACGCGCCCGCGCCTCCGCCCGGCCCAGCCTCTGATGCAGCCGGCAGGCCTCGACGATCTGCGCGCCGACCCGCATCAAGGGGTTCAGCGAGTACTTCGGGTCCTGCAGGATCATCGAGATGCGCGCCCCGCGGATGCCGCGCATCCGCCGCTCCGAGGCGCCGAGCAGGTCGATGCCGTCGAAACGCATCTCGGCGGCGCTGAGCCGGGCGGCGCGCGGCGACAGGCGCAGCAGCGCCCGGCCCGTCATCGACTTGCCCGAGCCGCTTTCGCCGACGATGCCGAGCTTCTCCCGCCCCACATCGAAGGACACGCCGCGCACCGCCTCGACCGGGCCGTCGCTGCCAGGGAAGGCGATGCGCAGATCGCGCACACGCAGCAGGGGCTCAGCCATGACGCGGATCCAGCATGTCGCGCAGCCCGTCGCCCACCAGGTTGAAGGCGAGGCTGGTGAGCAGGATGGCGCAGCCGGGCATCGCCGCGATCCACCAGCTGGTCATGACGAATTGCCGCCCCGTCGACAGCATCGCGCCCCATTCCGGGCTGGGCGGCTGCGCGCCGAGGCCGAGGAAACCGAGCCCCGCCGCCGTCAGGATGATCGCCGCCATGTTCAGCGTGATACGCACGATGACGGAGGGGATGCACATCGGCATGACGTGGTGCACGATGATGCGCAGCCGCGACGCGCCCTGCAGCCGCACCGCGGCGATGTAGTCGGAGCCGCGCACCGTCAGCGTCTCCGCCCGCGCCAGCCGGGCAATGGGCGGCCAGGCGGCCAGCGCGATGGCGATGACGGCGTTCTCGATCCCTGGCCCCAGCGCGGCGACAAAGGCCAGCGCCAGCACCAGCGAGGGAAAGGACAGAAAAACATCCACCAGCCGCATCAGGATGGTGTCCGTCCAGCCGCCGAGATACCCCGCCGTGGTGCCGATGACGAGGCCGAGGGGCGCCGCGATCAGCGCCGCCAGGGTCGCGATATACAGGGTGATGCGCGCACCGAAAACAATGCGGCTGAAGATGTCGCGCCCCAGATCATCGGTGCCGAACCAATGCGCGGCGGAGGGCGGCTGCAGCCGCGATGCCAGATCCTGCGCATAGATGTCATGCGTCGCGATCCAGGGCGCGAAACCGGCCATCAGCAGCAGCAGCGCCAGGATGATGGCGCCGGCCAGCGCCGGCGGATTGCCGCGCAGCCGCCGCCAGCCGAAATACAGCGCCTGCATGCGCGCCTGGAAAGGCGATTGCGGCACCGGCGCGCGCAGCCAGGCGCCGAGCCCGGCCTGGGTCGTGGAGGTGGTGGTGCTCATCTCAGCGCGTCCGCGGATCGAAGAGGCGGTAGAGGAGATCAGAGAAAAGATTGAGCGCGACGAAGATGACGCCCACCAGCAGGGTGCAGCCCACCACCGCGTTCATGTCGCCGGCCAGCAGCGCATTGGTCAGGTAGCGGCCGAAGCCGGGCCAGGCGAAGACCGTCTCGGTCAGCACCGCGCCTTCCAGCAGGAAGGCATAGGCCAGGGCGACGACGGTGACGACCTGCACCGCGACATTGCGGAAGGCATGCACCCAGACGGTGCGCATCCAGGACAGGCCCTTCACCCGCGCGGCGATGACATATTCCTGCGCCAGCTGCTCCAGCATGAAGCTGCGCGTCATGCGGCTGATATAGGCCATGGCGCCGAAGCCCAGGATCGCCGCCGGCAGGATGATGTGCGACAGCACATTGAAGAAGATCTCCCACTGCCCGGCCATGGCGGTGTCGAGCAGCAGCAGGTCGGTCACCGGCTCGACATCCCATTGATAGGCGGTGTCGATGCGCCCCGGCCCGCCGACCCAGCCCAGCGTGGCGTAGAACAGCACCAGCCCCATCAGCCCCAGCCAGAAATTCGGCGTGGAATAGCCGAGCAGCCCGACCACGCGGGCGATATAGTCGAGCGGCGTGTCGCGATAGGCCGCCGCCATGACGCCGAGCGGGATGCCGAGGCCCGTGCCGATGACGATGCCGACCGTGGCCAGCTCGATCGTCGCCGGGAAGACGCGCGCGATGTCCTCGAGCACCGGCTTGCCGGTGGTCAGCGCCACGCCGAAATCCAGCTGCACCACGCTCGCCACATAGCGCCCGAACTGCACATAGAGCGGCAGGTCGAGGCCGAGCTGGCGGCGCATCGCCTCATAGGCCTCCTGCGTCGCATTGTCGCCGAGGATGGCGGCGACGGGATCGAGCGGCAGCAGCCGCCCGATGAAGAAGGTCAGCGCCATCAGCCCGAACAGCGTGACGGCGACCGAGACGACCAGGCGCAGCGCCTGCCCGACCCAGTCCGGCATTCCGGGGGCGGCCTGCGCCTGCCCCCGCTGCGTCGGTGCCGCGGCGATCTCCGCCATGATGCGGCGGCCTTACTTCGAGACCAGGTTGTAGTAGGTGCCGAAGCCGTGCCAGGTCCAGTCGCGCAGATTGCTGCGCAGCCCGGCGATGCTGAAGGTCTGGAACATGATGGCGGTCGGGCCGCGCTGCATCACGTCGCGCTGCAGCTCATGGTACAGCGCCTCGCGCCGCGCCGGGTCGCGCTCCAGCAGGGCGGCATCGACGCGGGCATTGATCTCGGCGTCGAAATAGGCGTGGCGCCAGGCGGGGTACTGGGTCAGCCGCGCCTCCAGCCGGTTGTCGGGGTTCTTCACCAGGCGCGAGGCATTGCCCTGCGCATCCGGCACGCCGGTCTGCCAGGCCAGCATGGCGGTCTGGAATTCGCGGCCGCGATGGCGGGCGAAGAGCTGCGCATTGGCCATCTGCTCCAGCCGGATGCGCACGCCGATGCGCGCCGCATTCTGCTGGATGTGCTGCGCGATCGGCGCCGAATAGGGCAGCGTGCCGAAGATCAGCGAGGTCTCGAACCCGTCCGGATAGCCGGCCTCGGTCAGCAGCGCCTTGGCGCGCTCCAGATCGAGGCTGAAGGGCTGGCCCGCGCGCTCATCCAGCGCGCCGAATGCGCCGAGCTGCACGAAGCTCGCCCGCGGCACACCATTATAGGCCATGATGGTGCGGCCCAGCGCCTCGTAATCGATCAGGTAGCGCATGGCGAGGCGCACCTTCTCATTGGCGAAGATCGGGTTGGCGTTGTTGAAGCCCCAATAGACCAGCTGCGGCCGCAGCGCGCGCGACAGGGCGATGCCCGGCATGCGCTCCAGCGCCTGCATGTCCTCCGGCGTCAGGTCGCGGGCGACGTCGATATCGCCCTTCTCCAGCAGCAGGCGCTGCGTGCCGGCCTCGGCGACATGGCGGATGATGATGCGGCGCAGCTTCGGCGCCGGTCCCCAGTAGCGCTGGTTCGCCTCCAGCACCACGCTTTCGCCGGCATTCCACTGGCGCAGGCTGTAGGGGCCGACGCAGGCGGTGCGCGTCGCCAGGTAGCGGTTGCCGAGGTCGTTGTTGTTCTGGTTGGCCAGCAGGGTGCGGCGGTCGAGCAGCGCGGCCACGCGGTTGGCGGCGACCGCCTGCAGCACCAGCTCCACCGGATAGGGCTTGTCCAGCGTCAGCACCACGGTGCGCTCATCCGGCGCGGTGATGGTCTGCTCGGCATTCTCGCGGGTGAAGCCGTATTCCGTCAGCGTCGCCGCATTGCCGAAGCCGAGCTTGACCACACGCTGCATCGACCAGGCGAGGTCCTGCGCCGTGGCGCGCTCGCCCGAGGGGAAGGTCAGCCCGTCGCGCAGATGGAAGGTGATGCGGAGCCCGTCAGGCGATACCTCCCAGCGCTCGGCCAGGGCGGGGACCACCTTCTTCTCGTCGGCCGGGTCGAAGCGGGCGAGGAAGTCGCAGGTGTTCTCGATCAGCTCATTGGTCACCACCTCGCCGATCTGCGCCGGATCGAAGGTGCTGATGGCGTCGATGTTCCAGGCCATCACCAGCGCATTGCCCGGCGTCGCCGCGCGCGCCGGCAGCGCCGCCGGCGTGGCCAGCGCACCCGCCAGCAGCGCGAGGCCCAGGCGGTGGAAGGGGCGTCGGAGGAAAAGGGCCATGCTGCGTGCTCCCGGTGGCTGGTTCGGCGCCGTGTCCCATGCAATCCTCAGGCCAGGCATGGCGCAGCACGGCGGAACAATTCCCGGCCGGAAGGATAGGACGAGGATGCGCGACGAGACCAGCCCGCAGGCGGAGACAGAGATCGGCGAATGGCCGCGCTGGGCCAGCCCGGAAGCGGCCGGCTGGGACGGGGCGGCGCTGCGCCTGGCGCTGCAGCATGCGACCGGTCTCGACACCAGCGCGCTGCTGCTGGTGGTGGGCGGGCGCGTGCTGCTGGCGGAGGGCCGCGTCGCCGCGCGCTACAATGTCCATTCCATCCGCAAGAGCATTCTTTCCGCGCTGATCGGCATGCAAGTCGAGAAAGGGCGGCTCGATCTCGATGCGACGCTGGAACAGCTCGGCATCGACGACCGGCTCGGCCTGACCGCGCGGGAGAGGCTGGCGACGCTGCTCGACCTGCTCTGCGCCCGCTCCGGCGTGTATCACCCGAGCGGCTATGAATCGCCCTGGATGCTGTCGATCAAGCCGGCGCGGCACAGCGCCGGGCCGGGCACCACCTGGTGCTACAACAACTGGGACTTCAACGCGCTGGGCAGCATCTTTCGCGAGCGCTGCGGCGACATCTTCGCCGAGTTTTCCACCCGCCTGGCAGGCCCGCTCGGCATGCAGGATTTCGACGCGGCGCGCGACGGCGCCTATGTCGAGCTGCCGGAGTCGCGGCACCCGGCCTATCCTTTCCGCATGAGCGCGCGCGACCTGGCGCGCTTCGGCGAATTGTTCCTGCGCCGCGGCGCCTGGCAGGGCCAGCGCCTGCTGCCGGAGGAATGGGTGCGGCTCAGCACCTTGCCGATTTCCGAGGCCGGGCATCACGGCGCCTATGGCTATATGTGGTGGGTGGCGCGGCAGGGCATTCTCTATCCGAATGTCGTGGTGCCGGAGGGCAGCTTCGCCGCGCATGGCACGCGCGGCCACAAGCTGCTGGTCATGCCGGCGCTCGACGCCGTGCTGGTGCACCGCACCGATACCGACCAGCCGAACACCTCCGTCTCCGCCGCCCAGTTCGGCCGGCTGCTGGCGCTGCTGCTGCGCGCGGCGCCGCGCTCCTGACCTTTCAACGCCCGAGGACTGGCCCATGCGCATCGCCGTGCTGCAATTCTCGCACGAGACCGTCACCTTCCTGCCCTATGACACGACGCGGGAGGATTTCATCTATCCCGGCTCGCCGGTGGGCGGCGAGGCGCTGCTGGCCACCGACGCCAAGGGCTATATGGGCGGCTTCGTGCAGGTGGCGCGCGAGCATGACGGCGTCACGCTGGTCGGCATCGAATCGCCGCTCTGGCCGCGCACCGGCTCGGGCTCGGGCTGGGTGACGCAGGACGCCTTCGAGCATTTCCTCACCCGCATGCTGGCGCAGATCGCGGCGGAGGGGCCGTTCGACGGCGTCTACATGGCGCTGCACGGCGCCATGGCGGTGCGCGGCGTGGCGCGGCCCGAGGCCGAGATCGCCCGCCGCGTGCGCGAAGCGGTGGGGCCGAAGGCGGTGCTCGCCGCCACCTTCGACCCGCATGGCAATGAGGATGCCGAATTTTTCCGCTACGCCGACCTGGCCTTCGCGGTGAAATACTACCCGCATTATGACGCGCACCTGCAGGGCGAGCGCGCCGCGCGCATGCTGCTGCGCATGCTGCGCGGCGGCTTCCGGCCCAGCCATGCGGTGGTGAAGCTGCCGATCATCTCCCCCACCGTGCTGCAATGGACCGGCGCGCCGCCCTGGTCGGAGCTGATCCAGCGCGCCCTGGTGTGGGAGGCGCGCGAGCCCGATGTCTATGTGAACGTTTTTTTCGGCTTTCCCTGGAGCGATGTGCCGGATGCCGGCATGACGCTGCAGGTGACGACCAATGGCGATGCCGCGCTGGCGCAGCGCGTCGCGCAGGACATGGCCGATTATGCCTGGCGCCGGCGCGAGGCGCTGCTGAACTCCACCCAGGTGCACCGCATCGCCGAAGGCGTGGCGCTCGCGCAGCAGGCCGTGGCCGAGGGCCAGGTGCCGGTGGTGCTGTGCGACCACAGCGACCGCTCCGGCTACGCCACCTGGCTGCTGCGCGAGATCCTCTCGGCCGGGCTGCGCCGCACCCTCATCGCCACCATCGCCAGCCCCGCCGTGCTGGAAGGGCTGCTGCGCGGCGACACGCCGATCGGCGGCGAGGTGACGCTGGCGGTGGGCGGGCTGGCCGATGAATCGGCCGGCGAGCCGGTGGAGATCAGCGGCCGCCTCGTCGCCCTGCCGGAGAACCCGCTGCCGCGCGCCATGGGCGGCGGCCAGCGCTGGGCCTGCATCGCCTTCGGCGAGGGCAACATGCTGGTGCTCAGCGCCTATCTGGCGCAGGTGATCGAGCCGGAGGAGCTGTGGTCCACCGGGCTGTCGGCGGCCGATTACGACATCATCGCCATCAAGTCGCGCGTGCATTTCCGCCGCGGCTTCGACGATAGCGGCTTCGCGCAGCGCATCCTGCTGGTCGAGCCGGACCAGCCCTTCCTCGGCACGGTGCGTCTGGACGGGCTGAATTACGAAAACCTGGAGCTGTCGCGCTTCTACCCCTATGGCGCGCCGGCGGGGCCGCAATGGCTGATGGGCGGGCCCGGCTGAGCCAGCCCGCCGCTAGGCGCCGGCCAGCAGTTCGAAGCTGGCCTGCGCCAGGGCCTCGCCATTGACCAGCAGCTCGACCCGATGCTGCCCGGGATAGTGGCGGCGCGTGCTGAAATCGCGGATCTCCTGCCCGGTCGCCAGGCTCGCCTGCGCGCCGGGCGCCAGCAGGAAGGTGCGCAGCTTGAACACCTTGGCGCCGCTGCGCCCGCCGGCGCGCACATAGTGGATGCGGTAATCCACCACCAGCGTCTGCGCCGCCGCGGCGCGCGATCGCAGCACGACGCGCAGCGCGATGCGCCCGCCCAGGGGCAGCGCCGCGGGGGTGATGGAGAATTCCGCCACCTCGACCTCCGCCGCGGCGCCGGCGCCGATCAGCGCCAGGGCCCGTGGCTCGCCGGCCTTGATCAGGCTGCGCAGCGCGTGGCGGATGATCCAGCGCGTGGCGGGCTCCCGCTGGTCCCATTGCGCCAGATGGTCCAGCACCCAGCCGGGGCGCTCCCGGCTGATGTCGTTCAGATGGTTGGCGACCGATCGGCGCACATAGGGGCTGGGATCGGCCTTCAGCGCCTCCAGGATCGGCGCGGCCAGCGTCGGGTCGGCCTGCAGCGCCGGCACCCGCGTGGCCCAGGGCAGGCGCGGGCGGCTGCCCTCGCTGGCCAGGCGGCGGCGATGCTCATCCTCATGCAGCGCCCAGCTCTGCATGCGCGCCAGGGTGCGCGCCGGATCGGCCGCCAGGAAAGGCCGCACCGCGAATTCGCCGCTGCCGAAGCGGGTCAGCGCGGCGATGGTCTCCAGCGCCTCGTCAAAGGCCGGCAGGCCGAAGCGCGCCGCATATTCGCTGACCGCCACGGCCTGGAAGCCCTGCGTCAGATGCGGCCCCATCGCCCGCAGGATGGGCAGGGCGGCGGCGAGATCCCGCGGCAGCGCGCCCTGCAGCGCATCGGCGATGTGCCGCACGCGCTGCATTATCGACAGCGCCTCCAGCCCCTGCCCCGCCGCCGCCAGGAAGCGGTCGCGGTCGAAGCGGGGCGAGGCCGCGACGCCCGCCGCGGCGATGGCCCGCAGCGCCGCGGGGCCGAGCATGTCCTTCAAGAGACAGAGCCTCCAGCACCGGGTGGCGAAGCTGCCGCCCGACCTGCCCCGTTGGTAACCCGCCCCAGGGCCATCCGGCCAGGGCCGCGCCTATGCCGCGGCCTCCGGCGGGCAGAGATGGCGCAGCATCAGGCGGAAGCGGCGCAGCGGCGCGGCGGAGCGCTCGACCTTCATCTGCAGCAGCGTGCCCTGCCAGGCGGCCAGCAGGAAGCCGGCGCGGGCGGCGGGCGGCGGGGCGTCCGGCGCGGCGGGCAGCAGGGCCAGCACCGCCTCGAAGGCGGCGCGCTGCCGGGCGATGATCTCGCCCAGCCGGGTGCGGATCGCCTCGCTCTGCGAGGGGATTTCCGCCGCCAGATCGACCACCAGGCAGCCGCGGCGATACTCCGCCGCCGCCGCCAGCGCCTCGATCCGGTCGAAATAGGCCGCCAGCCGCGCGGCGGGCGGGCGGGCGGCATCCGCCAGCGTCGCCGCCATCACCGCCTCCAGCCGCGCCAGGTACAGCTCCAGCGCGGCCAGGCCGAGGCCCTGCTTCGAGCGAAAGTGATTGGTCAGCGAACCCTGCGGAATCCCGGCCTCGACAGCGATTTCACGCAGGCCCGTGGCGGCATAGCCGCGCGCCTGGAAGATCTCCGCCGCCTTGGCGACCAGCTGGTCGCGCTGTGTGCCCTTGCCCATGCCGGCAGGATAATACGATTGTATTGGGCCGCCTAGCCTGCCGCTGGGCCAGGCTGCAGGAGACGACCATGCCGGCCTTCCTCATCCATGGCGTGTCCGAGACGCATCGTCTCTGGACGCCGCTCCTCGGCCATCTGGCGCGCCGCGACATCGTCGCCCTCGACCTGCCCGGCTTCGGCAGCCCGGTGCCGGCGGGGTTCGATGCCAGCAAGGAGGCCTATGTCGACTGGCTGATCGCGCGCCTCGAGGCCGCCAGCCAGCCGGTCGATCTGGTGGCGCATGATTGGGGCTGCATCCTGGCGCTGCGGGTCGCCTCGCTGCGGCCGGATCTGGTGCGCAGCTTCGTGGCCGGCGGCGGGGTGATCGACCCGGCCTATGAATGGCATCCCCTGGCGCGGATCTGGCAGACACCGGGCGAGGGCGAGGCCTATTTCGCCCGCTTCGATCCCGCGCCGGTGGTGGAGCGGCTGACCCAGGACGGCGTGCCGCCGGCGCGCGCCGCCGAGACCGCGGCGGGGGTCGACCGCGTCATGGGCGGGTGCATCCTGCGCCTCTACCGCTCGGCGCTGGAGGTCGGCCGCGAATGGGCGCCGGGCCTGGCCCATATCACCGCGCCGGGGCTGGTGCTGCACGGCCTGCGCGACCGCGCCTGCCCGCAAGCCTTCGCCGAGCGCATGGCGGCGGCGGGGGCCGGCTTCCAGCCGCTCGACAGCGGCCACTGGTTCCCGCTGCACCGGCCGGCCGAGATGGCGGCGGCGGTGCAGCGGCACTGGGCGGAGCATGGCCTGACGGGCTGAGGCGGACGCCGGGGGCGGCACCGTTTCGCCTTCCGCGCCGCGCCCCTACTCTGCCCCGGCCAAGACCGGGAATCGCCTGCATGACCCTGACCCGCGCGCCCGCGCTGCTGCTGCTGCTCGGCCTCGCCCATTGCGCCGCCGGCCCCGGGGCCGGGCCGGCCACCGGCGGCACGCAGCCGGAATGCCGCTACGACACCACCCAGGGCCTGGCGCTGCAGGGCCCGACCGGCCTGCTGCTGCCGGCCGAGATCAACGGCCAGGCGCTGCTGATGGAGGTCAATACCGGGCTCGGCCTCAGCAGCCTGCTGCCCGCGGTGGCCGGGCGGCTGGAGCTGCCGCCCGATCCGACGCGGCAATCCAGCTATGGCGGGCGCGGCGCGCCGATCACCGCGCGCAACGTGCTGGCGCGCAGCCTGCGCATCGGGCCGCAGGCATGGAGCGATGTCAGCCTGGGCGTGCGGCCGGTGGCCGGCGACCGGGCGCCGGACGGCTTCCTGGCCGCCGACCTGCTGCAGCAGACCGAGCTGGAGCTGGAACTGGGCGCCCGCCGCGTGGCGCTGCATCCGCGCCGCAATTGCCGCGCCGGCGAGCCGCCCTGGGCGCCGGCCGCCAGCCTGCCGCTGATGCTGCGCGAGCATGGCACGCCGGTGATCACCGTGCGCATCAATGGCGAGCCGGTGCAGGCGGTGATCCAGAGCGGCAACAACGCCACCATCCTGAACCGCCGCCTGGCCGAGCGGCTGCGCCTGCCCGCCGCCGCCGCCACGGGGCGGCGCAGCCGCAGCCAGGATCTGCGCGGCATGGATGGGCGGGGCACGGAATATCGCGTCGCCCTCGCCGCCGGGGCGGAGACGCTGCCGGACCAGCTGGTGGTGGTCAGCGACGAGAGCGGCGGCCAGGATCTGGTGCTGGGCCAGGATTGGCTGGCCCGGCGCAAGGTCTGGATCTCCTATGGCGGGCGCCGGGTCTTCCTGGCGCCGCCCGGCGGCTGACAGGGCGGCGGCGGGTCAGAACCCCGCCGCGCCGCGCCGGCGCGGCCGCGCCGAACCATCCACCGTCAGGAAGGGATGGCCGCGCGAGCAGCGCTCCAGCCGCGCCTCCACGCCATAGACCTGGTGCAACAAGGCGGGCGTCAGCGTCTCGACCGGCGCGCCGGCGGCGATGATGCGGCCCTCGCTCAGCACCGCCACCTGGTCGGCGAAGCGCAGCGCCTGGTTCAGGTCGTGGATGGCGATGACGATGCACAGGCCCTGGCGGTCGGCCAGCTCGCGCAGCAGGGCCAGCACCTCGACCTGGCGCTGCAGGTCGAGCGCGCTGGTCGGCTCATCCAGCAGCAGGATGCGCGGCCGGCGCACCAGCGCCTGGGCCAGCGCCACCAGCTGGCGCTGCCCGCCCGACAGCTCGCCCAGATTGCGGGTGGCGAGGTCCTCGATCTCCAGCATCATCAGCGTGGCGGTGACCGCATCGGCCTCCGCATCGCTGACCGACCAGCCGCCGCCGCCCTGCTTGCCGGCCAGCAGCACCGCCTCGAACACGGTCAGCACCGCGGCGGCCGCATTGTCCTGCGGCAGGTAGCAGGGCCGCGCCGGGTCCTGCGGCGCCAGGCGCGACAGCGCCTGCCCGTCCAGCGCCACCGTGCCGGGGCCGGAAAGCTGGCCGACGATGCGGCGGAACAGGGTCGACTTGCCGGCGGCGTTCGGGCCCAGCAGCGCCGTCACGCTGCCACCGCGCAAGGGCGGCAGGGTGACGCCGCGCAGCACCTCGCGCCTGCCGTAGGAGACGGCGATCTCCTCGACCGCAAGATGCAGGGTGGGAAGCGGCGGGATGGCGTTCACCAGCTGCGGCTCCGCGTGCTGAGGATCAGGCTGAAGAAGAAGGGCACGCCGACCAGCGCGGTGACCACGCCGATCGGCAGGATCAGCCCGGGGATGATCGACTTGCTGAGCACCGAGGCGGCGGAGAGCAGCAGCGCCCCCGAGATCGCCGAGGCCGGCAGGAAGAAGCGCTGATCCTCGCCCACCAGCATGCGCGCGATATGCGGGCCGACCAGCCCCACGAAGCCGATGGTGCCGACGAAAGCGACCGAGATGGCGGCCAGCGCGCTGACCAGCAGGATGGTCTGCAGCCGCAGCCGCCCGACCTGGATGCCGAAGCTGGCCGCCTTGTGCTCGCCCAGCCGCAGCGCGGTGAGCGACCAGGCCTGCCGCACGAAGAAGGGCCAGACGAGGACCAGCACCAGCGCGGCGATACCGAGCTTGGGCCAGGTGGTGCGGCCGAGGCTGCCCATGGTCCAGAACACCACCGCCGCCAGCGCCTGCTCGGAGGCGATGAATTCCAGCGCCGCCAGCGCCGCGTTGAAGGTGAAGACCAGGGCGATGCCGAGCAGCACGATGGTCTCGGTGCCCATGCCGCGGCGCTGGCTCAGCGCATGGATCAGCAGCGAGCAGCCCATGGCGCAGAGGAAGGCATTGGCCGGGATGGTCCAGGCCGACCAGCCCGCGGGCAGCAGGCTGACGCCCAGCACGAAGCCCAGCGCCGCGCCGAAGCCGGCGGCGGCCGAGATGCCCAGCGTGAAGGGGCTGGCCAGCGGGTTGTTCAGCACCGTCTGCATCTGGGCGCCGGCCACCGACAGGCTGGCGCCGACCACCACGGCCATCAGCGCGACCGGCAGCCGGATCTCGCGCACCACGACGCTGACATCAAGCGGCGCGTCGAAGCCCAGCAACGCTTTCAGCACCTCGCCATAGGCGTAGCGCGCGGGGCCGAGGGCGAGATCGGCCACCAGGCTGGCCAGCAGCAGCAGCGCCAGCAGGCCGAGCAGCGCCAGCCGCTTGCGCGACAGGGCGCGATAGGCGCCGCGGCCCCGCGCCAGATCGGCGGCGGGGCTTGCCGCGCGCTCCACCACGCCGCTCATGCGCCGAGCGAGACCCAGTAGCCCGGCTTGTATTCCACCGGCAGGAAGCGCGCATGGAATTCGCGGAAGGTCGCATCCGGGTCGAGATCGGCGAACAGCGCCGGATGCAGCCATTTGGCGATCGCCTGGATGGCGACGAACTGGTACGGGCTGTCGTAGAACTGGTGCCAGATGGCGTGCACCCGGCCGCTGGAGGAGACCGGCAGGGTGCGGTAGGCCGGGCGCTGCATCAGCCGCGTCAGCTTGGCCCGCGCCTCGGCCGGATCGGCGCCGGGGCCGACACCGACCCAGCCGCCATCGGGGGCGAAGAGCTTCCAGTTGCTGCCGGTGACGATGACGACATCCGGCCTGGAGGCCACCACCTGCTCCGGATTGACGGTGCCGAAGGTGCCGGGGATCAGCCCGGCGGCGATGTTGACGCCGCCCGCCACGCTGACCATGCGGCCGAAATTCTCGTCGCCGAAGGACATGCAGCAATTCTCGTCATAGCCGGCGGCGCGCTCGATCATCACGCGCGGGCGGGCGCCCGAGAAGTCGCGCAGCCGGTCGGTGACGCGGGCGATCTGGCTGCGGCGGTATTCCGCCAGCTCCAGCGCCCGGGCTTCCTGCCCCAGCAGCGCGCCCAGGATGGCGATGCTGCGCTCGGCATGCTCGAAGGGCTTCTCGCGGAAGTCGATGAAGACGATCGGGATGTTGACGCGCGCCAGCTTGCCGATCAGCCCGCCATCATCGATCGCCGCCTTGGATTCCAGATTCATCACCACGACATCCGGGCGCAGGGCGATCACCTGCTCGATGTCGAAGGCGCCATCCTTCCAGCCGCCGAAGCTCGGCAGCCGGGCGATCTGCGGGTATTTCCGCTCATATTCGGTGTAGCCGTCGAAATCCGCCTTGCGGAAATCGTCGCGCCAGCCGACCACGCGGCCGAAGGGGTTGTCGCGGTCCAGCGCGGCCACGGCATAGGTCTGCCGCCCCTCGCCCAGGATCATGCGGCGCACCGGCGCATTCACCGTCACCTGGCGGCCGGCGATGTCGGTCAGCGCCAGGGGGGCGGCGCGCGCCGGGCGCGGCGCGGCCAGCAGCGGCGCCGAGGCCAGGCCGGCGGCGGCCAGGGACAGGAAATCGCGTCGTGTGGCGCGCATGGAGAAGCCTCGTCCGGCAGGAGGGTCGCGGGCGCGGGCGCCCTGCCCGCCGCGGCGTGGCCGCCGGTATCCTACGAGTGAGAATGACTCTCAATTAAAAAACCGGACATGCGGCGCTGCAGCAAGGCCGGAGCCGCCGGGCGGCGGCGCCTCAGGGCCGGCGGGCGTGCAGGATGAAGCGGCGATACAGCAGGGTGCGCAGCCGGTTGCGCAGGCTGGCGCCCTGGCGCTGGGCGCGGGCGATCGGCGCATGCGGGCCGAAGGCGATGGCGGTGAAGCCGGCCCGCTCCACCAGCGGCGCCAGGATCTCCGGCGTCAGCCCCTGGCCGAAGGGCAGTTCGCGCATGATGGCGGCGTGGCGGTCGAGATCGGCGGCCGGCGCGACCCCGGCCCTGCGGTCCAGCCAGGCCAGGGCCTGCCGCGCCAGCCGGCCCGGCAGGCCGTTGGGCGTGGCGAAATCGCCATCGAACACCAGCAGATGCCCGCCCGGCTTCAGCACCCGGGCCCATTCGGCCAGCGCCGCCTGCGGGTCGGTCAGGGTCCAGACCAGATGGCGGCAGACCACGGCGTCGTAGCGCCCCGCCGGCTCCCGCGTGTATTCGGCATCGGCCAGGATGAAGCGGACCCCGGCATCGCCGGCATGCTTGGCGCGGGCGCGGGCCAGCATCGCCTCGGAGAAGTCGAGCCCGGTGACGCGGTGGCCGAGCCGGCGCAGCGCGCCCGTCACCTCGCCGGTGCCGCAGGCCAGCTCCAGCACCTCCAGCGGCGCGGCGCCCAGCCGGGCGCGGATCGCATCCTGCCAGGCCTCGCGCTCCGCCCCGGGCGGGATGCGGTGGCCGAAATGGCTGTCGAAGCTCGCGGCCCGCGCGCTCCAGTAATCGCGGATCTCTTCCTTGAGGGCGTAGTTGGCGGACATGGCGTCACCATCGGAGCGGGAGGACGGGCACCGGGCCGGATGTCCGGCATCGCCGGCGGGGCGCCGTCAGGGCATGGATCTGGCGCAACCGGGCGATTCTTCGGCCTCAGGCGCCCCCATTCTGTAGCCGAGGCAGGGCGGCCCCGGGAAGCGCCCCGCGCGCGTCCGGCGCGGCGCGGAAACGCTCGCGATAGCCGCCCGGGCTGGTGCCGAGCAGGCGGAGGAAGCTGCGCCGCATCGTCTCCTCCGTGCCGAAGCCGCAGCGCTGGG
This sequence comes from Pseudoroseomonas cervicalis, assembly GCF_030818485.1. Taxonomy (NCBI): domain Bacteria; kingdom Pseudomonadati; phylum Pseudomonadota; class Alphaproteobacteria; order Acetobacterales; family Roseomonadaceae; genus Roseomonas; species Teichococcus cervicalis. The sequence continues at coordinate 355,409 of NZ_JAUTAJ010000002.1, forward strand.
CGATACGCTTGGCCGGCCAGGGCGTGTCCAGCAGCAGGCGGCGCGCCGCCTCGACGCGCAGCCGCTCCACCGCGCGGGCCGGGGTCAGGCCGGTGGCGGCGGCGTGGTGGCGGCTGAAGCTGCGCTCGCTCATGCCGGCGCGCTGCGCCAGGGCGGCCAGCGACAGATCCTCCCCCGGATGCGCGGCGATCCAGCGATGCAGCGCGCCGAAGCGGTCCTCCGCCGCCTGCAGCGACAGCGCCGCGCTGAACTGCGCCTGGCCGCCGGGGCGCTTCAGGAACACCACCAGATGCCGCGCGACCGACAGGGCCAGGGCGCCGCCGGCATCCTCCTCGACCAGGGCAAGCGCCAGGTCGATGCCGGCGGTGACGCCGGCCGAGCTCCACACCGCGCCGTCGCGCAGGAAGATCGGCTCGGCCTCGACCCGGGCCTCGGGGTGGCGGCGGGCCAGCTCGGCGCACCAGCGCCAATGGGTGGCGACGCGCCTGCCCGCCAGCAGCCCCGCCGCGCCCAGCAGGAAGGCGCCGCTGCAGACCGAGGCGGTGCGCCGCGCCCGCGCCGCGCGGCCGGCGATCCAGGCCGGCAGCGCACCGGCCACACAGGCGGCATGCACGCCGGGGCCGCCGGCCACCAGCAGCGTGTCCACCGCCTCCCCCTCCCCCGGCAGCGGCGCCGCCAGCAGGCCGAGCCCGGCCGAGCTCTGCACCACCGCCTCCGCCGCTACCAGGCGCGGGGCGTAGGGGGGCGGGCGGCCGGCGGCCTCCTCCAGCTGGTTGGCCGTGGCGAAGACCTGCAAGGGCCCGGCGATGTCGAGCAGCTGGGCCTGCGGGAAGCCCAGGATCTCGATCGGCCGCGGCGCCGCGCCGGCCGGGGCGGGCAGCGGGGCGGTGGCGGCGCCTGGCGGGAAAGGTGGGGATTCTGGCATCTCCGCCAGAGCATGGCGTGGCAGGCTGCCGCCTGTCCAACGGAGAAGGAAATGCCATGGCGCTGCAGATCGGCCTGCTGCTGTTCCCCAAGGTCCAGCAGCTCGACCTCACCGGCCCGCATGAGGTCTTCGCCGCCATCCCCGATGCCAGGGTGCATCTGGTGTGGCGCGACCGGACGCCCGTCGCCGCCTCCAGCGGCATGATGCTGGCGCCCGACATGGATTTCGCTCAGTGCCCGCAGCTCGACATCCTCTGCGTGCCCGGTGGCGCGGGGGTGAATGCGCTGCTGGAGGACCAGGAGGTGCTGGATTTCCTGCGCCGCCAGGCGGCGGGGGCGCGCTTCGTCACCTCGGTCTGCACCGGGGCGCTGGTGCTGGGGGCGGCGGGGCTGCTGCGCGGCCGCCGCGCCACCACCCATTGGAACGCGCAGGATCTGCTGCCGCATTACGGCGCCATCCCGGTGGCCGAGCGCGTGGTGCGCGACGGCAGCCTCATGACCGGCGGCGGCGTCACCGCCGGCATCGATTTCGCGCTCACTTTGGCGGCGGAGCTGGCCGGGCGGGAGGCGGGCGAGGCGATCCAGCTCGCCCTGGAATACGCCCCGGCCCCGCCCTTCGATGCCGGCCGGCCGGAGACGGCGCCGCCGGCGGTGCTGGAGCGGGTGCGGGCCCGCACCGGCGCGATGCGCGCCGAGCGGCAGCGCCTGGCCGAGGCCCATGCGGCCAGAGCCGGCCAGGCGGCCCACTGAAAGACAGCCCGGCCGGGCGAAAGACCGCCCGGCCGGGAGGGCCGCCTCAGGCGGCGGCGTAGGTGACGCGGATCTCGCCCACACCCTCGCAGGTGCCGTGCAGCGTGTCGCCGGGCTTGACGCTGCTGACGCCGGCCGGGGTGCCGGTCATGATCAGGTCGCCCGGCTGCAGCGCGACATAGCGCGACAGGAAGGCGATCGCCTCCGGCACCGTCCAGATCATCTGGTTCAGGTCGCCGGTCTGCTGCACCTTGCCATTCACCGTCACCTCGATCTTGCCCTGGGTCGGGTGGCCGATGCGCGCGGCCGGCACGATCGGGCTGATCGGGCAGGACTGGTCGAAGCCCTTGGACAGCTCCCAGGGGCGGGCCAGCTTCTTGGCCTCCGCCTGGATGTCGCGGCGCGTCATGTCGAGGCCGACGGCATAGCCATAGACATGCTCCAGCGCCTTGTCCTCGGCGATGTTGCTGCCGCCCTTGCCGATGGCGACCACCATCTCGATCTCGTGGTGCAGATCCTGCGTCACCGAGGGGAAGGGCAGCTCGCCGCCCGGATTCACCGCATCGGCCGGCTTGGCGAAGAAGAAGGGCGGCTCGCGCGTCGGGTCATGCCCCATCTCGCGCGCATGGTCGGCGAAGTTGCGGCCGACGCACCAGATGCGGCGCACCGGGAAGACGGCCTCCTCCCCCTGCACCGGGACAAAGGGAAGCGGCGGCGCGCTGACGACGTAGTTCATCGGTCCGATCCTTCTCTGCCGCCGGGGCGGCGGCTCAACCAATCCGAAAATTGGTTATGCCGACCGACCGGTGACGTCAAGCGGGGGCGCCTCAGCCCCGCACATCGGCGCCGCCGAAGACCAGCTGGTTGCGCAGGGCCGGGTCGAACAGGCCATAGGGGAAGCGCGGCTCGCCGCGGCTGGCCGCCTCCAGCGCCGCCAGATGCCCGGGCGTCAGGGCCAGGCCGAGGGCGGCGACATTGTCGGCCACCTGCTCCACCCGGCTCACCCCCATCAGCGTGGTGGCGACGCCGGGGCGCCCCGCCACCCAGGCCAGGGCGACGCGCGCCGGGCTCTCGCCCATCTCGGCGGCGACGGCCTTCAGCGCGTCGACGATCGCCCAGTTGCGCGCGGTGAACAGCGAATCGCCGAAGGGATTGTCGCCATCCAGCCGCTTGTCGCCCGGCGGCCGCGCCTGGCCGGGGGCATCCGCCTGGTTGGGCAGGCCGCCCTGGCGCGGCGCCGCGGCCTCGATGGCGGCGCGGTCGTATTTGCCGGTGAGCAGCCCATAGGCGAGCGGGCTCCAGGGCACCAGCCCCAGCCCCAGGGCGCGCGCCAGCGGGACATGCTCGTGCTCCACCCCGCGCTCGACCAGCGAGTAGAAATATTGCAGCCCGATCGGCGCCGGCAGGCCGCGCGCCTGCGCCAAGGTCGCGAGCTGCGCCGCATACCAGGCCGGCATGTTGGACAGGCCCCAGTAGCGGATCTTCCCGGCCTGGATCAGCGCCGCCATGGTCTGCAGCAGCTCCTCGGCCGGGGTGACGCCGTCCCACACATGGATCCAGTAGAGGTCGATGACATCGGTGCGCAGCCGGCGCAGCGAACCCTCCACCGCCGCGGGGACATGCCGCGCGCCATGGCCGCCCTGATGCAGCCCCGGCCCGGTGGAAAAGCCGGATTTGGTGGCGATGACCATGCGCTGGCGCAAGCCGGCCTCGGCGATGAAGCGGCCGACCATCTCCTCGGAGCGGCCGGCGGAATAGACATCCGCCGTGTCGACCAGATTGCCGCCGAGTTCGACATAGCGCTCGAAGATGGCGCGGCTGCCGGCCTCGTCGGCGCCCCAGCGCGCGGTGCCGAAGGTCATGGTGCCGAGGGCCAGCGGGCTGACCAGCAGGCCGGAGCGGCCGAGCGGACGGTAGGTGTCGAGCGGCATGGGCGGTCCTCGCTTGTTCCGCCCTGTTATGGATTGGCGGTACCGGCCGGATTAGGGCCATAACCCAGCATGGGTTGCTGAAGGATTCTCAGGAATGGACCGCGAGCTCTGGTCCGGCCTGGCGGTGTTCGCCGAGATCGTCGAGGCCGGCAGCTTCGCCCGGGCGGCGACGCGGCTCGGCCTCTCGGCCTCGGCGCTCAGCCATGCGATGCGCGGGCTGGAGGAGCGGCTGGGCCTGCGGCTGCTCGACCGCACCACCCGCTCCCTCTCCCCCACCGCGGCGGGGGAGCAGCTGCTGCTGCGGCTGCGCCCGGCCATGGCCTCGGTGGCGGAGATCCTGGGCGAGCTGGATGGCGCGCGCGACCGGCCGGCGGGGCGGGTGCGGGTCAATGCGCACCGGCCGGCCGCCGTGCATGTGGTGCTGCCGCGGCTGGCCCTGCTGGCGCGACGCTGCCCGGAGGTGGCGGTGGAGCTGGTGGTGAATGACGGGCTGGTCGACATCGTCGCCGAGCGCTTCGATTGCGGCGTGCGGCACGAGGGCGCGCTGCAGGCCGACATGATCGCGCTGCGCATCAGCGAGCCCATGGCGCTGGTCTTCGCCGCCGCCCCCGCCTATCTGGCGGCGCAGGGCGTGCCCGCGGCGCCGGAGGATCTCGGCCGGCATCGCTGCATCAGCTATCGCCACACCTCCTCCGGCGCGCTGCATCGCTGGGAATTCCTGCAGGGCGACACGGTGTTCCAGCGCGCCGTGCCGGAGAGCTTCGTCACCAATGATGCCGATATGATGCGCGACGCGGCGCTGGCCGGCCTCGGCATCGCCTGCCTGCTGCAGGCGCAGGCGGCGCCGCATCTGCGCGACGGCGCGCTGGTCGAGGTGCTGCCGGGCTGGGCACCGATGCTCGCCGCCAACCATCTCTATTATCCCAGCCGCCGCCAGCCCAGCGCCGCCTTCCGCGCCTTCCTGGAGGTGATGCGGGGCTGAGGCGCTACTCCAGCCGGAAGCCCTTGCCGCGCACGAAGGCGCCGAAGCCGGCGCGCTCGGGCACGGAGTATTGCCGGGTCTTGTCCTCCGACCAGCCATACTCCTCCGCCTCGCCGAAGCGCTCCGTGTGGCGCTGCGCCGCATAGGGCTGCACCGCGCGGCGGCGCCGGTCATAGTCGGCGAGCTTCTCCCGCAGCCCGGCCTCGTCATAGCGGTCGCGATGCAGGGTGACGTCGAGGCCGAGGCGCGGGCTCAGCACCCCGCCGAAGGCGGGCCAGCCGATGCCGAGCCCGGCCACCGGGAAGACATGGTCCGGCAGGCCGAGCAGGTCCGACACCTCGGCGGCGCGGTTGCGGATGGCGCTGACCGGGCAGGCGCCGAGCCCCACCCGGTCCGCCGCGGCGAGGAAGGTGGCCAGCACGATCCCGGCATCGAGCGAGGCGTTGAAGAAGGCGTCCAGATGGTCGTTGACGAAGGGCCGCTCCCGCCATTCGAACATCAGGCGGTGGCGCCGGTTGTTGGCGCAGAACACCAGGAAGGCCGGCGCCTCCCGCGCCCAGGGATTGTCCGGGATCAGCGCGTGCAGCCGCTCGCGCTGCGCCGGGTCGGCGATGATGATGATATCGGCCTGCTGCAGGTCGGATTTGGAGGGCGCCGAGAGCGCCACGGCGCACAGCGTCTCCAGCAGCGCCGGATCGACGGGCCTGTCGGCGTAGCGGCGGATGACGCGGCGATCGGCCATGGCGGCGAGCGTCTCGGCCCCCTCCGGCGCGGCCCGAAGCTCGGGGGCCGAACCGAATCTCGACTGCAGAATGGCTTTCAGACGTTCCAGCAAGCGCGCGCCCCCTCCTGATCGGGCGCCGGGACGCGGCGGACTCGGCCGCCCCCGGCGCGGGCCCATCAAGGCGCCGAATGGCGGCCCCGACAAGGGCGCCGGGCCGCCCGGGGCGGCGAGGCGCCGCCGGCGCAGCCTCAGCCCGCCGCCTCCTGCCATTGCGGCAGCGGGAAGGCGCGGTCATAGGCCAGGTTGAACAGGAAGGCATAGGCCACGTAGAAGCCGGCGATGGCGGCATCCATCACGAAGGCCTGCAGCAGGGTGATGCCGAGATACCAGGCGATGGGCGGCATCAGGATCAGCAGCAGCCCGGCCTCGAACAGCAGCGCGTGCAGCACGCGCAGCCGCAGGCTCTTGTTGGTGTGGCCCAGCCAGCGCTGCATGGCCCGGTCGAAGCCGAGATTGTAGACATAGTTCCACAAGGTGGCCGCCATGGCGCTGCCCAGGCCGATGACCCCCATGGTCTCGGCCGGCAGGCCGAAGACCAGCCCGCCCAGCGGAATGATGAGGGCCAGGCCGATCACCTCGAACAGGAAGGCGTGGCGGATGCGATCGCGGGTGGTACGCACGGTCGAAGGTCCTGAGATCTGCGAAAAGGAGCGCGCTTCTCCTGCAGATTCCCGGGAGATGAAAGTTAGAAGCCATCTGGAAATCAGATAGATGACCGTGTCGCTGGACCAGCTCGAAGCCTTTGTGGCGGCGGCCGAGACGGGCTCCTTCTCCGCCGCCGCGCGCCGGCTGCGCAAGGCGCAGTCGGCCGTCAGCACCCAGGTGGCCAATCTGGAGACCGATCTCGGCCTGGCGCTGTTCAGCCGCGCCGGCCGCAGCCCGGTGCTGACGCCGGCGGGCGAGCGGCTGCTGCTGGAGGCGCGGGTGGTGCTGGAGCGGCGCGAGCATCTGATCGGCGTCGCCGCCAGCATGGAGCAGCATGTCGAGAGCCGGCTGGTGGTGGCGATCGACGAGCTCTATCCCGAGCACGCGCTGGGCACCCTCTTCGCCGATTTCGCCCGCGCCTTCCCCTATGTCGAGCTCGAATTGCTGTTCCCGCTGATGGAGGATGTCAGCCGCCTGGTGCAGCAGGGCAGCGCCGATCTCGGGGTGATGTGGCGGCAGGAGCGGCTGCCGACCGATCTCGGCTTCCAGACCATCGGCTGGGTGCCGCTGAAATTCGTCTGCGGCCGCGGCCATCCGCTGGCCAAGGCGCGGGTCGCGTGGGAGGAGCTGAAGCGCCACCGGCAGATCCTGGTCGCCGCCCGCAGCGACGGCGCAGAGAAGCAGCGCCTGCGCGTCGCCGCCGAGGTCTGGTGGGTGGAGAGCCACTGGGTGATCCTGGAGATGGTCAAGCACGGCATCGGCTGGGCCTTCGTCTCCGACCATGTCATCGCCGCCTCCCCCGCCGCGCCGGCGCTGGTGACGCCGGACCTGCAATTCGACAATGGCGACTGGCCGGTGGCGCTGGAGATGGTCTGGCACAAGCAGCGCCCGGCGGGGCCGGCCATGCGCTGGCTGCGCGATCGCTTCGCCGCCGCGCGGATCAACGGGCTGCGGGGCCCGGGCGCCGCGCCGGGCTGAGCGGGCCGCTGGCAGGGTGGCCGCGCCCGGCCGGCCGCTCACCAGAGCGCGGGCTTGGCGATCATCAGCCAGAAGATCAGCAGCACCCCGATGAAGGCGGGCCAGCCCAGGATGAACCAGTAGCGGGCATAGCGGTGGAACAGCGGCGGCAGGGCCTGGCCGGCGGCGGCCGCCTGTTCGGCCATGCGGTGCAGCCGGATCTGCAGCCAGACCACTGGCAGCCAGCAGGCGCCGACCAGCACATAGAGGATCAGCGCCGCCACCAGCCAGGAGGAGGTCAGCGGGAAGCCCGCGGTGAGCGCCAGCAGCACGCCGGTGACCGGCTGCACCACCACGGCGGGCGCGGTGAACAGCCAGTCGGCCAGCACGACGCTGCGCCCGACCGCCGCCGCATGGCGCGCATCGCCGCTGCGATGCGCCATCCAGCCATGGAAGGCGGTGCCGAGGCCGGTGCCGAACAGCAGGGTCGAGCTGATGATATGCGCCCATTTCAGGAACTGGTAGTCGTCCATGCCCTCACTCCCGCGTGGCGTAGAGCGCCAGGATCGCGCCCAGCATCGCCGCGTTCTTCAGCAGCGGGCCGAAGGGGTCGGCCCAGGCCGCCGGCGCGGCCAGCGAGGCCAGCACCGTGAAGCCCAGCGTGACGGCGAGCTGCGCCAGGCAGACCGCCGCCGTCCAGCGCGGCAGCGCCAGCACCGCCCCGCCGAGCGCGGCATCCAGCGCGGCGCCGCCATAGATCGCCACGAGCCCCGCCGCGCCATGCAGCCCGAGCCCCGCCACCAGCGCATCGGAGACGGCGCGCGGCGCGACGAAGACGGTCACGACGGCCGTGCCGATCCAGACCGTGGCCAGGGCGAGGCGCAGCAGCGGCCGGATGGCGAAGCTGCGGGCATGCACGAGATCGGAGGGCGCCGAGGGCTCGGCGGCCAGCGCCTCCGCCAGCGGGCGCGGCGCCCAGCCCAGGGCGGCGCGGGCCGGGGCGGGATCGGCCACATTGCCGCGCGCCAGCATGGCCAGCGTCTCCGGCGTCAGCGGCGCGCCCGGCAGCCGGCCGCCCAGCCGCGCCCCCAGCCGCAGCAGCGCGGCCGGCACAGCAACAGGGCGGCGGGGCGGCAGGCCGAGCCAGCCGCGCAGCGCCGCCGTCAGCGCATCGGTGCTCATCGCCTCCGGCCCGACCAGGTCGAGGAGCGGCGGCACGGCGGGGGCCTCGAGCAGCTCGGCCACGGCACGGGCAAAATCGCTGACATGGATCGGCTGCACCCGCCATTCGCCAGGGCCGAGGTGCAGCGGCACGGGCAGCGCGGCCAGGGCCGAGAACAGGCCGGTGCTGTAGCCGCCCCGGCCGATGACCAGGGAGGGCCGCAACACGCACCAGCCCTGGCGCTTCTCCTGCTGTCGCAGGGCCAGCAGCCGGTCGTCGGCCACACGCTTGGTGCGCAGGAAGCGGGTCTCGCCCGCGGCGGCACCGAGCGCCGAGACCTGCACCAGATGCGCGATCCCGGCCTGGGCGCAGGCCTCGAACAGGGCGGCGGGGCCGGAGCCGTGCAGCGCCTCCAGCGGGCCGTCCAGCGCCCCCGCCGCATTGACCACCGCCTCCACCCCGGCCAGCCGCGGCAGCCAGGCGGCGGCGCCGTCGCGGGCCAGCTCGGCGATGACCGGGGAGGCGCCCGGAAAACGCCGCCGCAGCGCCGCGGCATCGCGCCCGCAGGGCAGGACCTCATGCCCCCGCTCCCGCAGGGCGGCGGCGATGCGCGCACCCAGGAACCCGCCGGCGCCGACGACCAGGACCCGCATGCCCCGCCACCCCCTTGCATCGCCCCCAGCCTAGGTCCGCCCGAGGCGGGGAGGAAGGGAGGGCGGACCGATATCCGGCGGGCCGGATCCCGCCCATCGGGTACCCCCGGGCGAAGGCGGCGCTAGCGTCCCGGCCGCCGCAGCGTGGCGATGGCCACCACCAGCGTGACGCCGGCGATCAGCGCCGCGACGGCGGCCAGGGCGACGGACAGCGACATCGCCGTCAGCAGCGCGCTGGCGAAGATGACACCGACGGAATTCGCCGTGCGCAGCAGCGCGAACAGCTCGGCCCGGCGATGCGGCGGCGCCAGCGTGTCGAGGGTGAGCGAGTAATGCGTGCCCAGCGGCGCCAGCACCGCGCCGATCAGCACCGTGCCCAGCACCGTCACCGCCATGGACAGGTTCAGCGCCACCAGCAGCGCGCCCAGCGCCATGGTGCCGAGCTGCGCCAGCACCACGAGCCGCGCCGGCCGCCGGTTGCGCCAGCTGACCCAGAGCCCGCCCGCCACCGCCGCCAGGCAGAGCGGCACGGTGAACAGGATGGCCAGCGCCGGCACATGGCCGAAGCGCAGCGCCAGGGCGACGGCGCCGATCTCGACCGCGGCGACGGTCGCGCCGCCCGCCGCGGCGCAGAGCAGCCAGAGCGCGATGGCCGGGCTCGGCGCCGCGCCCCCGGGCGGCAGCGCGCCGCCGCTGCGGCGGGCGCCGGTGTCGGGCACCAGCAGCGCCGGCAGCGCGCCGAGCCCGGCCACCGCCAGCACCGCCAGCACCGGCGAGACGCTGCCGAGGACGGAGGCGGCAACCGGCGCCAGCACGAAGGTCGCCTCGTTCAGCGTGGCGGCGATGCCGAGCGCCCGCGGCAGCCGGTCGGCGGGGGTCAGCTGGTTCAGCACCGCGCGCAGGAAGCCGAAGGCCGCGCCATGCACCGAGCCGGCCAGGGCGGCGGCCAGCACCAGCCAGGGAAAGGGCGCGCCGAGCGCCGCCAGCAGCGCGACCAGGCCGAGCCCGGCCGTGCGCAGCCCGATCAGCAGCCGCAGGCATTGCGCCGGCGGCCGGTCGGCCCCCAGCCGGGAGAGCGGGATGGCGCCCGCCACCTGCGCCAGGGTCATCGCCAGGATCAGCGCCGCGCCCAATCCGGCATCGCCGGTCAGCCCCAGCGCCAGCAGCGAGAAGGCGACCGGCCCGGCCGCCTGCGGCAGGCTGAGCGTGGCGGAGGCGGCGAACCAGCGCAGCAGCGCGGCGCGGCGCGGCGGCGGCGGGTCGCCCTGCGTCAGGGCAGCGGGCGGCGCGGCCGGGCTCATCGCCCGCCCCGCCGGACCAGGGCGCCGCCCGCCGCGCACCGGCCTGGGTGCGGCGCACAAAATCCGTCGCGGGGCCGGGGCAGGATGTGCATCATACTGCACCGGAGTGTATGAGCACTATAATGCGCAATCAAGCCGACCGAACCGAGGTGCTGGCGCATGTCGCCGAGAATCTGCGTCGCTTCCGCCAGCGCGCCGGGCTGAGCCAAAGCGCCCTCGCCGCCGCCTCCGGCCTCAGCCGCCGCATGATCGTCAGCCTGGAGGGGGGCGAGACCAATATCAGCCTGGCCAGCCTGGACCGGCTGGCCGAGGCGCTCGGCGTCAGCTTCGTGCAGATGGTCAGCCACCCGCAGGCCGATCCGGGGCGGGTCGAGGCGCTGGCCTGGCGCGGCGCCAGCCCGGACAGCCGCGCCACCCTGCTCGGCAGCGTGCCGGCGCGCAGCTGGGCGGAGCTGTGGTCCTGGTCCCTGGCGCCCGGCGAGCGCTATGCCGCCGGCCCGGCCCCCTCCGGCTGGCACGCCATGATCGCCGTCACCGAGGGGCGGCTGCGGCTGGAGCTGGCCGAGGGCATCCGCCAGGTGCCACGGGGCGATTTCACCATCTTCGATGCCGCGCAGCGCTTCGCCTATGTGAATGACGGCGAGGAGACGGTGCGCTTCCTCTGCCATGTGGTGGCCTGAGCGGTCCGCCGCCGCGGAACCTGCCTCCTCGGCCGTTTGCACCGGGACGCCGTTTGCACCTAAACACGGGCATGCCCAGCCCGCCGCCCCGTAGCCCCGGCCCGCGCGCCGACGCGGCGCCGGAGACGCCCGCCGCCGCGCCGCGCGGCACGCCGGTGCTGGCGCTGCTGCAGGGCTACCTGGCCAACACCCCCCTGCCCCCCGACGGGCAGCTGCCGCCGGAGCGGATGCTGGCCGCCGCGCTCGGCATCTCCCGCGCCGAGCTGCGCAAGGCGCTGGCGGCGATGGAGGCGGAGGGGCAGATCTGGCGCCATGTCGGCAAGGGCACCTTCCTCGGCGCCCGGCCGCTGGCGGCGATCGGCGATGTGGCGGCGCTGGCCGGCCGCGCCGGCCTGGCCGACGTCATGCAGGCGCGGCTGGTGCTGGAGCCGCAGCTGGCGGCGCTCGCCGCGCGCGAGGCCGATGCGGCGCAGCGCGCCGCGCTGCTGGCCCTGGCGAAGCCGCCCGCACGCCCGCTCTCCTGGCGGGAGTTCGAGAGCCTGGATGCCGGCCTGCACCGCGCCATCGCCGAGGCCGCCGGCAATCTCAGCCTGCTGCATGTCTTCGACCTGCTGGCGGCGATGCGCCGGGCGCTGACCTGGTCGCGCCCGCGGCAGCGGCCCGACGGGCCGCCGCCCGACCATCATTCCTTCGCCGAGCATGGCCGCATCGTCGCCGCCATCGCCGCCGGCGACGCGGCTGCGGCGGCGGCCGAGATGCGCGCCCATGTCGAGGGGGTGCGGCGCCGCCTGCCGGGCTGAGCCGCTCGCGCAGCCGGCATTGGCGCCGGCCGGCGGCTTGCGCCATGCCGGGGCGCCACCGCCACGCTCCGGGGAGGGAGCCGCATGCGCCGCATCATCGACCTGTCCATCGCCCTCGAGAATGACGTGCCCGCCGACCCGCCGATCCAGAAGGTGGAGATCGCCTACCAGACGCATCGCGAGACGGCGGGGCTGGTGGCCTCGCTGTTCCCGGGCATGAAGCCCGAGGATCTGCCGGAGGGCGAGGGCTGGGCGGTGGAGACGCTGCGCGTCTCCAGCCACAACGGCACGCATCTCGACGCGCCCTGGCATTACCACAGCACGATGGATGGCGGGCAGCGCGCCATCACCATCGACGAGGTGCCGCTGGAATGGTGCCTGCAGCCGGGGGTGAAGCTGGATTTCCGGCATCTGCCGGACGGCCATGTGGTCAGCCCGGCGGAGATCGATGCCGAGCTGGCGCGGATCGGCCACTCTCTGCGGCCGCTGGAGATCGTGCTGATCAACACCGCGGCCGGCGCCGCCTTCGGCCAGCCGGACTACATCCATCGCGGCTGCGGCGTCGGGCGCGCGGGCACGCTGCATCTGCTGCGCCAGGGGGTGCGGGTGGTCGGCACCGATGGCTGGAGCTGGGACGCGCCCTTCCTGCACACCGCCCGCCGCTATGCCGAGACCGGCGATGCCAGCCTGATCTGGGAAGGCCACAAGGCCGGGCGCGAGGCCGGCTATTGCCAGATCGAGAAGCTGCACGGGCTGGAGGCGCTGCCGCCGGACGGCTTCCAGGTCTCCTGCCTGCCGGTGAAGATCCGCGGCGGCTCGGCCGGCTGGACGCGGGCGGTGGCGATCCTGGAGGAATGAGCGCCAAGCCGCCGCCACCGCCCGGCAATTGCGGCCGGGCCAGCGCCGCACGCGGCGCGTGTGGCGGCGGCGGGGAGATCGCCGATTTCTTAAATTACTAACGGTTTATTACTTCACCCGCCCGGATCATTTTTTCATCTGTATTTGAAGGCAGAATAAAAAATCACTTTTCCGTGGAATTCCGCTGCGGACAGGTCTAAATTGCTGCGTGGCAGGGGCGCGCGCTCCGCCTGGCTTCGACTCCGGACCGTGGCCGGACACGCTGCGCCACGCGCCGGTGCCTGCTGGAGACCCGCTGCATGTCGCATAGCCTCAGTGCCGAGCAGAAGCGGCGCTTCGCCGTGTTCCGCATGACCGAGGAGGATGTGGCGACGCTGCAGGGGCTGTCCGGCTTCGCGCAGCAGCGCCTGCCCGCGCTGCTCGAGGCGCTGCATGCCGAGCTCTCCGCCTGGCCGGAGATCCGCGATGCGCTGAGCAAGCCCGAGGTGCACAAGGTGCGCGTGGCGCACTGGATCCGCGTCGCCTCCGGCCAGTTCGGCGAGGGCTTCATGGATTCCGCCCGGGCCCTGGCCAGCGCCTTCTACAAGCATGGCGTGCCCGGCTATGCGGTGACCATCTGCCACGCCACGGTGATCAACGCCGTGCTGGCCGAGCTGGAGGCGACGCCCCGCCAGGGCGGCTGGTTCGCCCGCAAGGACCAGGGGCTGCAGCTGCGCCGGGCGCTGAACCGCGCCGCCTGGGTCGACCTCGAAGTGCTGCTGGAAACCTATGCCGAGGCCGAGAAATCCAGCAAGCAGGCGGCCATGAACAGCGTGGCCGATGATTTCCAGAAGCGCGTGCAGGGCGCAATCGGGTCCATCGGCCAGTCGGTGCGGCAGATGGAGGAGGCGGTGCGCACCATGTCGGGCAGCGCCGAGCAGTCGCTGCGCAATGTCGAGGCGGTGGCCGGCGCCAGCCAGGCCGCCTCGGGCGAGGTGGCGACCGTCGCCGCCGCGGCCGACGAGCTCTCCGCCTCGGTGAACGAGATCACCCGCCAGGTCAGCCAGTCCGCCACCATCGCCACCCAGGCGGTGGCCGAGGCGCGGCGCACCGACGGCATCGTGCAGGCCCTGGCCGAGGGCGCCGGGCGCATCGGCGAGGTGGTGCGGCTGATCAGCGACATCGCCGGCCAGACCAATCTGCTGGCGCTGAACGCGACGATCGAGGCGGCGCGCGCCGGCGATGCCGGCAAGGGCTTCGCGGTGGTCGCCTCGGAGGTGAAGAACCTCGCCACCCAGACCGCCAAGGCCACCGAGGATATCAGCCAGCAGATCGGCCAGATCCAGTCGGCGACCGGCGACGCGGTGCGCGCCATCCAGGGCATCGCCTCGACCATCGACGGCATCAACCAGGTGGTGTCCAGCATCTCCGCCGCCGTCGAGGAGCAGGGCTCGGCCACCGCCGAGATCGCCCGCAGCGCCCGCATGGCGTCCGAGGGCAATCAGCGCGTCACCAACCTGATGCAGGAGGTCGGCAAGCGCGCCGAGGAAACCCGCGAGATCGCCGGCACGCTCAGCCGCAGCTCGGGCGAGCTGGGCACGCAGACCGGCGGGCTGAACACCGCGGTGGGCCAGTTCCTGGACAATCTGCGCAGGGCTTGAGACGGAACCGCCTTGTTGTTGCGGGATCGGTGCGGTGTGATGGGGCGGCACGCAGAGGAGCCCGCCATGCCTGACGAGCAGACCAAGCCCGCCATCCCGCCGGCGCCCCGGGCCGGCAAGAACCCGCTGCCCCCCGCCGCGCCGGCACCGCAGGCCGCGGCGGAATTGTCGGCCGAGGAGCTGGACCAGCTGGCCGGCGCCGGGCCCCGCCATGCGCATTTCTCCTGACGCGGTCGCGGGCCAGACATGACGCAGCATGATCCGAAGGCGGCGCCCACCCCGGCGCCGCCCGCATCCGGGCCGGCCGCGCCGCCCACGCCTCCGCCCGCCGAACTGTCGGAGGAGGCGCTGAACGGTATCGTCGGCGGCGTCGCCCCGGGGCGCGGCCTGTCCTGAACGCCAGGCCGGGCGCTGCCCGGCCTAGTCGGGCTGGATCCGCGCCTCCCGCACCACCTGGGTCCATTCGGCCAGCTCGCGCTCCACCCGCGCCTGCAATTCCGCGGGCTGCTGCAGGCGGATGATGGCGCCCTGCTCCTCCGCCCGGCGGCGGAATTCGGCGCTGTCCACCACGCTGTTGCAGGCCTCGCTCAGGCGCCGCAGCACCGGCTCGGGCGTGCCGGCGGGGGCGAAGACGGCGAACCAGCCGATCACCTCCAGATCGGGCAGCCCGGCCTCGGCCAGCGTCGGCACATCGGGCAGGGCCGGGTGGCGCTGCGCCGCGGTGATGGCGATGGCGCGCAACCGGCCCTCGCGCACGAAGGGCATCAGCGGCGGCGGCGTGGTCATCATCATCTGCACCCGCCCGGCCACCAGATCCTGCGTCGCCGGGCCGGTGCCGCGATAGGGCACATGCACCATCTGCGCCCCGCTGCGTAGCTTCAGCAGCTCCGTCCCCAGATGCTGCAGCGAGCCGGTGCCGGCGGAGGCATAGTTCAGCTGCCCCGGATGGGCCTTGGCATAGGCCACCAGCTCGGCGAGCGTCGTCGCCGGGATGGAGGGGTGCAGGAAGATCACCTGCGGCGCCTCCAGCAGCAGGGAGACGGCGGCGAAGTCGCGCTTCACGTCATAGCCGGGATTGGGCAGCAGCGCCGGCGTGCCGGTGTGGTAACCGGAATACTGCACCAGCAGCCTGGTCCCGTCGGGGCGGGCCCGCGCCACATCCTGCGTGCCCAGCGCGCCATTGGCGCCGGCCTTGTTCTCCACCACCACCGTCTGGCCGAGCTGGCGCGACAGCGGCTCGGCCAGCAGGCGCGCGGCGAAATCGGTGGTGCCGGCGGGCGCCGTCGGCACCACCAGGGTGAT
This sequence comes from Pseudoroseomonas cervicalis, assembly GCF_030818485.1. NCBI lineage: Bacteria > Pseudomonadati > Pseudomonadota > Alphaproteobacteria > Acetobacterales > Roseomonadaceae > Roseomonas > Teichococcus cervicalis. Next base: position 370,778 of record NZ_JAUTAJ010000002.1, read on the forward strand.
GCTGCCCGAAGGCGCCCCGCCTTGCGCCCGGGCGCCGCGCGCCCCGGCCAAGGCCGCCCCCGCGGCCAGCGCCGCCCCCAGCGCCCGGCGGCGCCCCATGCCTGTCGTTCCGGACATGGCTTCCTCCCTGTTCTGCTTGCCGCCAGCATGGCGGGGCGGCGGGGGCGGGCCAAGCGCTTCCTGCAAGGATCGCGGGGTGCCGGGCAGCAGGGGGATGGATCGTGATCCGGCGGGCCAGGGCATCCTGCCGGCCGGCGCCGCCGGCGGAAGCCCCGCTCCGGCCTAGCCGCCAAGCTCGCCGCGCAGCGCCTGCATGCGGGCCAGGATGCGCTCGGCCGCGCCATCGCTCTCCTCCAGCCGGGTCGGCTGCGACAGCGCCGCCAGCTCGTTGCGCACATCGCGCGTGGCATTCTGCACCGGCGGCGTGCCCTGCAGCTCCTGCGGCGCGCGGCGCAGCGTGTCATGCGCCTGCTGCGCCGCCGCCTTCAGGTCCATGCGCGCCGGCGTCATGCCGCGCTGCGCATTGCCGGCCGGCTCCCGCCCGCTGCGCTCGATCGCCTGGCGCAGCTGGCCGATGGTGCCGTCCAACATCGCCAGCCAGGCCTGGCGGTCGGGCGCCGCATGGGTGGGGCTGGGCGGCTGGATGGTGTCCGATTGCGGCCGCCCGCCCGCGCCACCGCCCTGCGGCGGCACGGTGGCGGCGGGCTGCGCCAGGGCCGGCGCGGCGCCGAGGGCGAGCACGCCGGCCAGGGCCAGAACATGGTTGCGCATGGTGTCTCTCCTGCGGGGGTCCTGCCTCAGCAACAGCCCCGCGCGCGGCGGGTTCGCCCCTTGCCGGGGCGGGCCGCGCATCGCAGCATCGCCGCCATGAGCCTCGCATCGCCCACCCTGGCCGAGACCATCCGCCTGCGCCTCGCCGAGGACATCCATGCCGGCCAGCTGCCGCCGGGCGCCGAGATCGATGAGAGCGCCCTGGCCGAGCGCTTCGGCGCCTCCCGCACCCCCGTGCGTGAGGCACTGCGCGAGCTGGCGGCGCAGGGGCTGGTGGAGATCGTGCCGCGGCGCGGCGCCCGCGTGGCGCGCGTCACGCTGGAGCAGCTGGGCGAGCTGTTCGAGCTGCTGGCCGAGACCGAGGCGATGTGCGCCCGCTTCGCCACCTGGCGCATGACGGCGACCGAGCGCTTCGCGCTGCAGCGGCTGCAGGCGGAGTTCGCGCCGCGGCCGGAGGAGGCGCCCGGCGCGCTGGCCGATTACGACAGCTACAATCGCCGCTTCCACGAGCTGATCTATCGCGGCACGCATAATGGCATGCTGGCCGCGCATGCGGCGGCGCTGCGCCAGCGGCTCGACCCCTATCGCCGCGCCCAGTACCGCGGCGACCGGCGCATCGAGCAATCCTATGCCGAGCACCAGGCGGTGCTGGACCGCATGCTGCGCGGCGCGGGGGAGGAGGCGGCGCAGCTGATGCGGGCGCATATGCTCTCGGCCAGCGCGGCGCTGGCGCGGCTGGTGCAGGGCGGCTTCGCCCCGGATGTCGGCACGCCGCCCGGCTGAGCCGGTTTCTGCATACAAAATCGTGTTCCATCACCCCTTTCGCATATTTTCCCGTTCCCGCACCCCGGCTCCTGCGCTCTACTGGCCCGGAGCGGGCGGCCCGACCGCCCCGGAGAGGGAGAAATGCCCATGGCGCTGTCCATCACCCTTGGCGCGCGCAGCTGGGTCGAGCGGCTGTGGTCCGGCATCGCCGATCGCGGCCGCCCTTACGCCGATGTGCCGACCGCGACGACGCCGCCGCTGGACCGGGCGCGGCTGCTGGCCAGCGCCCTGCTGTCCGAGCGCGGCGAGGCCTCGGGCGCCGCCGTCGCGCGCGAGCTGCTGCAGGTGCTCGGCCAGCTGCAGGCCGGTGACCGCGCCGCCTTCCGCCATTTCCTGGCCAGCGACTTCGCCCCCGACACGGCGAAGCTGCGCGCCGCCGCCGAGGCCTATCTGGCCGATGCCTCGCCCGAGCGCGCCATGGCCTTGTTCGAATGCGCCGAGCCGCCGCGCCAGGAGCTGCTGCGGCGGATGAACATGGCGCCCGGCGGCACCGCCGCGCTGGTGGCGCTGCGCACCGAGCTGCTCTCCACCCTGAAGCGCGACCCGGCGCTGAAGCCGCTGGACACCGATCTGCGGCATCTCTTCACCTCCTGGTTCAACCGGGGCTTCCTGGAGCTGCGGCGGATCGACTGGGACACGCCGGCGGCGATCCTGGAGAAGCTGATCCGCTACGAGGCGGTGCATGAGATCGAGGGCTGGGAGGATCTGCGCCGCCGCCTGGCGCCCGACCGCCGCTGCTTCGGCTTCTTCCACCGCGCGCTTCCGGGCGAGCCGCTGATCTTCGTCGAGGTGGCGCTGGTCCGCGGCCTGGCCTCGGCCATCCAGCCGCTGCTGGCCCGCTCGGCCGACCCGGCGCCGGCCCCCGAGCCCGGCTTCGACACGGCGATCTTCTATTCCATCTCCAACTGCCAGGAGGGGCTGCGCGGCATCTCCTTCGGCAATTTCCTGATCAAGCAGGTGGTGGAGGAGCTGAAGGCCGAGCTGCCGGGGCTGACGCAATTCTCCACCCTCTCCCCGGTGCCGGGCTTCCGCCGCTGGCTGAAGCGCCGGCTGGACCGCGACGGCAACGCGCTGACGCCGGAGGAGCGCGGCGCGCTGGCCGCGCTGCTGCCGGCGCCGCAGGAGGAGAGCGCCGAGGCCGACGCACCCTCTGCCGCCGCGCTGGTCGAGGGGGTTGCGAAGGGGGAGTGGTGGCGCGACAAGGCGCGCGAGGCGGCGCTGCGCGCGCCGCTGCTGCGCCTCGTGGCCGAGTACCTGACCCGCCCCAACAGCGGCATGGGCGCGATCGATCCGGTCGCGCGCTTCCATCTCGGCAATGGCGCGCAGCTCGAGCGGATCAACTGGCTCGGCAACACGGCGCCGCGCGGCATGGAGGAATCCTTCGGGGTGATGGTGAACTACCTCTACGACCCGGAGCGGATCGAGGCGAACCACGAGGCCTTCACGCGTTCCGGCACCATCGCCCGCTCCGCCGCGGTGGAGGCGATGCTGGCGCAGCCGCGCCTGCCGGCGCCGCCCTCCGGCGGCCGCACCCTGCTGCCGCGCCTGCTCGGCGGCGGCTCCGCCGCCCCGGCCGGCGGCGCGGCCAAGGACCAGGCCCTCAAGGACCAGGCCCCGAAGGATCCGCCGCTGAAGGACAAGGCCGCCCGCGCGGCGGCCAAGACGCCACCCGCCCCGGCGGGCGAGGAGGACTGACCCCTCCCCCCGCCTGACATCGTCCGGGCCGCGCCGGCCTCCCCGGCGCCGCGCCCCAAATCGCGGCAAGCGATCCGAACCGGTTCACCGGTGACTTCCCGCCCGCGCCGGGCCTGATCCGTCAGGCCAGCACTCCACAGGCCAGCACTGCACACAGGAACGTCCAAGACCATGTCACCCGCCCTCGCCTCGACCCTCGGGCTCGTCGTGATGTTCGTGCTCGGCACGGCGCTGCCCATCAACATGGGCGCCCTGGCCTTCGCCCTGGCCTTCCTGATCGGCGTCTTCGCCGTCGGCATGTCGGCCAATGCCATCCTGCAGAGCTTCCCCGGCGACCTCTTCGTCACCCTGGTCGGCATCACCTATCTCTTCGCCATCGCGCAGAAGAACGGCACCATCGACCTGCTGGTGCACTGGGCGGTGCGCGCCGTCGGCGGCCGCATCGCCGCCATCCCCTGGGTGATGTTCTGCGTCGCCGCCCTGCTGACGGCGATCGGCGCCGTCAGCCCGGCGGCGGTGGCCATCATCGCGCCGATCGCGCTGCGCTTCGCCCGCCACTACAATATCGACCCGCTGATGATGGGCCTGATCGTGGTGCATGGCGCGCAGGGCGGCGGCTTCTCGCCGATCTCGATCTATGGCGGCATCACCAACCAGATCGTGCAGCGCGCCGGCCTGCCCGGCGACGAGATGGCGCTGTTCCTGGCCAGCCTGATCTTCAACCTGCTGGTCTCCATCGCGCTGTTCTTCGTCTTCGGCGGCGCCAGGCTGCTCGGCCGGCGTGATGGCGTGGCGCATGCGGAGTTCGAAGAGGGCGGCCGCGCCTCGCTGCCGGTGCGCGGCCATGGCGGCACCCCAGCCGCGCCGCGCAATGGCGAGCCGCATGGCGCCCCGGAACTCGACCGCGACCGGCTGCTGACGCTGATCGGCCTGCTGGTGCTGGGCGTCGGCTCGCTCGGCTTCGGGCTGAATGTCGGCATGATGGCGATCACGGTGGCCGTGGCGCTGGCGCTGCTCTCGCCCCATTCGCAGAAGGGCGCCATCGACAAGGTCAGCTGGTCGACCGTGCTGCTGATCGCCGGCGTCATCACCTATGTCGGCGTGCTGCAGACCTCGGGCGCCATCGACATGGTCAGCAATGGCGTGGCCGGGCTCGGCACCCCGCTGCTGGCGGCGCTGCTGCTCTGCTACATTGGCGGCGTGGTCTCGGCCTTTGCCTCCTCCACCGGCGTGCTGGGGGCCATCATCCCGCTGGCCGTGCCCTTCCTCGCCGGCGGCGAGATCGGCGCGGTGGGCATGGTGGCGGCGCTGGCCATTTCGTCCACCATCGTCGATGTCAGCCCCTTCTCGACCAATGGCGCGCTGGTGCTGGCCAATGCGCCGGAGGGCGAGCGGGAGAAGCTGTTCCGCCGCTTCCTGATCTATAGCGGTCTGGTGGTGGTGGCCGGCCCGCTGCTGGCCTGGGCCGCGCTGATCCTGCCGGGCTGGCTGTAAGCCCCGATGGTCCGCGGGGCCCCGGCCCCGCCTCTGCTGCCCCGCGGGGCTCCGGCCCCGCCTCCGCTGTCCCGCGGAGCTCCGCCCCGCCTGCGCTACGACGCTGCAAGAAGGAAGAAACGACGTGACGGCTGAACCGACCGGCCCCCTGAAGGGGCTTCGCGTGGTGGATCTGACCCGGGTTCTGGCGGGGCCGACCGCCACGCAGATGCTGGGCGATCTGGGCGCCGAGGTGATCAAGATCGAGCGGCCCGAGGCCGGTGACGACACCCGCGGCTTCGCCCCCCCCTATGTGCCGAACACGCGGGAGAGCGCCTATTTCGTCGGCGTCAACCGCAACAAGAAGTCGGTCACCGTCGACATCGCCAGGCCCGAGGGCCAGGCGATCGTGCACAGGCTGCTCGAGACCGCCGATATCCTGGTCGAGAACTTCAAGGTCGGCGCCCTGGCGAAATACGGCCTCGGCTGGGAGCAGCTGAAGGAAAAATACCCGAAGCTGATCTACTGCTCGATCACCGGCTTCGGCCAGACCGGCCCCTACGCCCCGCGCCCGGGCTATGACGCGCTGATCCAGGCGATGGGCGGTGTCATGTCGCTCACCGGCGAGATTGAGGGCGAGCCGCAGAAGGTCGGCATCCCCGTGGCCGACCTGTTCGCCGGCCTCTATGGCACGATCGGCGTGCTGGCCGCGCTGCGCCATCGCGAGGCGACCGGCCAGGGCCAGCAGATCGATATCGGCATGCTGGACACCCATGTGGCCTGGCTGGCGAACCAGGGCATGAACTACCTGGCGACCGGCCAGAACCCGCCGCGCCTGTCCAACCAGCACCCCAACATCGTGCCCTACCAGGTCTTCCCGACCGCGGATGGCTACATGGTGCTGTCGATCGGCAACGACCCGACCTTCGAGCGCTTCTGCCGCAATTTCGGCCTGGAGCACCTGCTGGAGGATGAGCGCTACGCCACCAACGCCGCGCGCGTCGCCAACCGCGCCCTGGTAACCGAGACGATGACGACGCTGACCCGCACCCGGCCCACCAGGGAGTGGATCGCGCAGCTGGAGGCGCTGAAGATCGGCTGCGGCCCGATCAACACGCTGCAGGACGTCTTCGCCGACCCGCATGTGGTGGCGCGCAACATGGTGGTGGAGATGCCGCACGCCTCGGGCGAGACGGTGAAGGTCATCGCCAATCCGGTGAAGCTCTCGGCGACGCCGCCGGACTACCGCTCGGCCGCGCCGCTGCTCGGCCAGCACACCGAGGAGGTGCTGCGGGGCCTGGGCTTCGGCGCGGAGGACATCGCCGCGATGAAGCAGGGCGGCATCGTCTGACACGCCAGCTCGGGCACGGCGGGGGTGGCGCGCACAGCGCTACCCCTCACCCCCTCGTCACTGGCCAGGGCGCGGCCGGCCGGGCATCTCCTGGGCGACCAGCGAGGAGATGAGGATGGGTCTGTTCGACCGGCTGCGCGCCCTGTTCGGCGGGCAGCCCGCCACGCCCCCCTCCGCCCCCCCTGCCCCGGCGCCGGAATCGCCGCCGGATTCGGCCGCCACCGAGGCCAGCCAGGCGGCGCGCGACGCCTACTGGGCGGGCATCGGCCAGGTCGAGGGCGATGTGATGGCCCATCTGATCAGCCCCGGGCTGATGGGCGGCACCTCCTGGCCCACCACACGCCAGGCCTATCGTGTCATCCGCCGCGGCGATTCGCTGATCCTGGCGACCGACGGCCTGTCCGATCCGTTCGACCGCGTCACCGGCGGCGGCAATGGCTTCGGCATGGAGCTGTTCCTGGAGACCGCCGAGATCGACCCCGCCCTGGCCGGCGCGCCGGGCGATGTCAGCCAACTCGGCCGTTCCTGGGCCTTCGAGATCCTGCAGAATGTCGCCGCCAGCGTGGCCGGCGCCGGCGGCGTGGTGCCGATGCTGGAGCGGCATGGCGTGCTGTCGATGGAGCTGCCCGGCGTCAGCCAGGCGCACAGCCTGCCGCGGCAATTGCCGCCCGGCTTCGCCACGGAGGATGATTCGCTCGGTGTGCTGATCGGCGGCCCGGCGCCGGATTTTGCCACCACGGTGCCGGGCATGCCGCTCTCCCCCGTGCTGATGGTGCCGGTGGTGCTGCTGCGCGCGGCGGAGCTGGAGACGCTGCGCCAGGGCGGCGCCGAGGCGCGCCGGGCGCTGGCGGAGCGGCTGGCGGCCAGCCCCGCGCGCCACCGCTCCAGCCTGTCGCGCCCGGCCATGGCCTAGCGTGCCGCCGAGGCGGCCCGCGGCTCACCAGGTGGAATCGCCGCCCCAGCCATCGCTGTTGAAGCCGGTGTCGCTGAAGCCGCCATCCCAGCCCGAGCCGCCATAGTCCGAGCCGCCGCCGCCCCAGCCATCATCGCTGCCATAGCTGCTGGCGCTGCCGCTGACATCGCCGCCCCAGCCATCGCTGTTGAAGCCCGCCTCGCTATAGCCGCCATCCCAGCCCGAGCCGCTATAGTCCGAGCCGCCGCCGCCGCCCCAGCCATCCTCGCTGCTGTCAAGGCCGCCGCCCCAGCCATCGCTGTTGAAGCCGGTCTCGCTGTAGCCGCCATCCCAGCCGGAGCCGCTATAGTCGGAACCGCCGAAGCGCCCGCTGTCGAAGCTGCCCGAATCGAAGCTGCCCGACTCCCCGAACCGGCCGCTGTCGAAGCCGCCGCCGCTGCTCCAGCCATCGCTGTTGAAGCCGGCCTCGCTGAAACCGAGCCCGGCGGAATCGTCGAAGCTGCCGCCCCAGCCGCTGCCATCGAAATCGCCGAAGCCGGTCACCTCGGTGCCGAGGCCGTCCAGGCCGCTCCACCCATCATCCAGCCCGCCGAAGCGGCCGCTGTCGAAGCCGGCCGTGTCGCCGAACCGGCCGGAATCGAAGCTGTCCTCGCCGAAGCGGCCCGTGTCAAAGGCCGTGTCGAAGGCGGCGGCGCCCTCCAGCCGGTCGGTCTTGCCATCGCCCCAGCCGAAATAATCGGCGGTGCGGCCGGCCAGGTCGACCACCGCCTCGCCGGCGCCCTCGCCGATCTCGCCGCCCAGATAGCCGCCGAACACCGTGCCGACGCCGGTGCCGACCACCACGCCGGTGCCGCCGCCGACCGCCAGCCCGCCCACCGTGCCGGCGCCCGGCACGGCCGAGCCCGCCACCGCGCCGCCACCGCCGCCGATCAGCCCGCCCAGCGTGCCGCCCGCAGCCCCGCCCACCGCGGCCCCCGCCGCGCTGCCGGCCATGCTGAAGCCGTCCACGGTCAGCTTGTCGAACTCGCCATTCCAGGCATGGTCCGCCATGTCGGCCAGCCGGGCGCCGAAGGCCAGATTGCTCAGCCCCTGCGCGGCGGCGGTGCCGTGCATCATGCCGTCCAGCACCGAGGCCGCCTCGTCGAGGTCATTGGCGATATTGCCCGTGGCCCGCTCATCGCCATCCCAATGTGCCGGGCCGTTCCAGAGGCTGCCGCTCATGCCATGTCTCCCTGCTGTGCTCCGCACCGATTAAGGCAGGCCTTGCGGCAGAAAGGTGGCAAGTCGAGACACAGGAATGTCAGGCGATGCTAAAGACATCGCGAGTATTCCCCCGCTCCAGCCGCCCCGCTGCCAAGTTGCTCTCGGCCATGTCAGCGCGAATGTCGCGGTCGTTACCGGATGCGTGCGGCTGGCTGGCGGGCGGCCCGGCTGGCTTGGCCGGCGCCGCGCCGCCCCCTAGGATCGCGCGCCCGTCCCCGCCGGATCGCCGCCGGGCGCAGGCTTCCAGGAGGGTTCCCATGGCTGCTGCCAAGCTGCTGGTCTTCGCCGCCTCGCTGCGCGCCGGCTCGTTCAACCGCCAGCTCGCCCAGAATGCGGCGCAGGAATTCACCCGCCAGGGGGCGGAGGTCACGCTGCTGGACCTCAAGGAATATGCGCTGCCGATCTATGATGGCGATCTGGAGCAGAGCGGCGGCATCCCGCTGCCCGCCCGCGAACTGCATGGCGTGCTGCGGGCGCATCAGGGCGTCTTCATCGCCAGCCCCGAATACAATGCCGGGCTGACGCCGCTGCTGGTCAATCTGCTCTCCTGGGTGTCGCGGGTGAAGGAGGAGGGCGGCCAGGGAGCCGCCTTCGGCACGCCCGTCTATGCGCTGGGCAGCGCCTCCCCTGGCGGGTTCGGCGGCTATCGCGGGCTGATCGCGCTGCGCCACACGCTGGAACTGGGCCTGGCCGCGCATGTGCTTCCGCAGATGCTCTCGGTGCCCGGCGCGCCCCAGGCCTTCGATGCGGAGGGCCAGCTGACCGCGCCGGGGCCGCGCCAGATGCTGGAACAGCTGGCGACGAAGCTGATCGCCGCGGCCCAGCCGCGCGGCTGACCCCGGCCAAGGCGGCGCGGCCCATCCGCGCCGCCCCCGCCCCGCCAGATGCAGCGGGGCCTGCCGCCGGCGTCCCCCGCAGCGGCCCCCTCCCCTCCCTTGCTGCCCTCACCGATGCGCGGCCCCGCCGCGCCGGCCCGCGCCCATCGCCGCGCGCAGGACCATCACGCGCCGGTGATGTGAGAGATATGTGAAAATTTGTGCCGATCCCGGCTTCCCAGCCGGAGATTCTGGGCGTAACAGCCCTGCCGACGCGGCAGTCCACCAGAATTTCACACGCGCCAACACAGGCCCCGTTCGGCACAGGAGGAGCGCCCCATGAGCAACCGCTATCGCATCGGTGTCGTCGGCCTTGGCTCCATGGGCATGGGGGCGGCGCGCTCCTGCATCGCCGCGGGGCTGGAGACCTATGGCGCCGACCTGAATCCGGCGGCGCGCGAGGCGCTGCGCGAGGCCGGTGCCGCCGGCGTCGCGGCCGATGCATCGGAATTCGCCGACCGGCTCGACGCGGTGCTGCTGCTGCTGGTCAATGCCGCGCAATGCCGCGCCGTGCTGTTCGGCGAGGACGGGCTGGCCGGCAAGCTGCGCCCGGGCACCGGCGTCATGGTCTCCTCCACCATCGCGGTGGCCGATGCGCAGGACATCGCGCGCCAGCTGGAGGCACGCGGGCTGCTGGCGCTGGACGCCCCGGTCTCCGGCGGCGCCGCCAAGGCCGCCGCCGGCGAGATGACGGTGATGGCCGCCGGCGCCCGCGCCGCCTTCGACCGGCTGCGCCCGGTGCTCGATGCGGTCGCCGGCAAGGTCTATGAGATCGGCGAGAGCCCCGGCCTTGGCGCCACGGTGAAGATCATCCACCAGCTGCTGGCCGGCGTGCATATCGCGGCGGGGGCGGAGGCGATGGCCCTGGCCGCCCGCGCCAACATCCCGCTCGACCTGATGTATGACGTCGTCACCAACGCCGCCGGCAATAGCTGGATGTTCGAGAACCGCATGAAGCATGTGGTGGATGGCGACTACACGCCGCGCTCGGCGGTCGACATCTTCGTCAAGGATCTGCGGCTGGTGACCGAGACCGGGCTGGCGCTGAACTTCCCGCTGCCGCTCGCCACCACCGCCTACAGCATGTTCGCCAATGCCAGCAATGCCGGCTTCGGCAAGCTGGACGATGCTGCCGTGATCAAGAGCTTCGCCGGCATCCGCCTGCCGGGCGATGAGGAGGCAAAGTGATGCGCCTGGGCGTTATTGCGGACGATTTCACCGGTGCGACCGACATCGCCGGCTTCCTGGTGGCGAACGGGCTGCGCACCATCCAGCTGAACGACGTGCCCGCCGCCTCCCTGAGCGTCGATGCGGATGCGGTGGTGATCAGCCTGAAGACCCGCTCCTGCGACCCGGCCGAGGCGGTGCGCCAGAGCCTGGCGGCGCTGGACTGGCTGCGCGCGCGCGACTGCCGGCAGTTCTTCTTCAAATACTGCTCGACCTTCGACAGCACGCCGCGCGGCAATATCGGCCCGGTGACGGATGCGCTGCTGGACGCGCTGGGCGAGGATTTCACCGTGATCTGCCCGGTCCTGCCGGTGAATGGCCGGACCATCTATTGCGGCCATCTCTTCGTCAATGGCGTGCCGCTCGATGAATCCGGCATGCGCCACCACCCCGTCACGCCGATGACCGACAGCAATGTCATGCGGCTGATGGAGGCGCAGGCGCGCGGCAAGGCCGGCAATGTGCCCGCCCCCGTGCTGGACCAGGGGCCGGAGGCGGTGCGCCAGGCGCTGGCCGCGCTGCGCGCCGAGGGCAAGAGCTACGCCGTGCTGGACGCGCTGAACGACCGCCACCTGGAGGTGATGGGTCAGGCGGTGGCCGAGATGACGCTGGTCACCGGCGGCTCCGGCCTCGCCGATGGCATGGCGCGCGCCTGGACCGAGCTGCGCGGCGATGCCGCCAGCGCCGCCGAGGCCGGCAAGCCGACCCAGGGCCGCGCCGTGGTGCTCTCCGGCTCCTGCTCGCAGATGACCAATGCGCAGGTCGCTGCCTATCGTCCGGCGGCGCCCTCGCTGCTGGTCGAGGTGGAGCGCTGCATCGCCGAGCCGGGCTATGCCGATACGCTCGCCGAATGGGTGCTGGCGCAGCCGATTTCGGGGCCCGCGCCGCTGGTCTATGCGACGACCAATCCGGAAAAACTGAAAGAAATCCAGGCCCGCTTCGGCGCGGCCGAGGCGAGCGAGGCGGTGGAGCGGGTCTTCGGCGCGCTGGCGCAGCGCCTGCGCGCGGCCGGCTTCGACCAGTTCATCGTCGCCGGCGGCGAGACCTCGGGCGTGGTGACGCAGTCGCTCGGCATCCGTGGCTTCCATATCGGCCCGCAGATCGCCCCCGGCGTGCCCTGGGTGCGCGCGGTGGAGGCGCCGGTCTCGCTCGCGCTGAAGTCCGGCAATTTCGGCGCCGAGCGCTTCTTCTTCGACGCGCAGGACATCGCCGGCTGAGCCGGCCCCGGAGGATCACCATGCCGCGTTTCGCCGCCAACCTCTCCATGATGTTCACCGATGTGCCCTTCCTCGACCGCTTCGCGCGCGCCGCGGCGGCGGGGTTCGAGGCGGTGGAGTTCCTCTTCCCCTATGACCACCCGCCGGAAGTGGTGGCGGAGAAGCTGAACAGCGCCGGGCTGACCCAGGCGCTGTTCAACATGCCGCCCGGCGACTGGGCCGCGGGCGAGCGCGGCATGGCCGCCATCCCCGGCCGCGAGCAGGAATTCCGCGACAATGTCGCGACCGCCATCACCTATGCCCGGGCGCTCGGCTGCCGGACGCTGCACGCCATGTCCGGCATCACCGAGGGGCTGGACCGCGCCGCCTGCGAGGCCACCTTCGTCGAGAATTTCCGCTACGCCGCCGATGCGCTGGCGCCGCATGGCATCACCCTGCTGGTGGAGCCGATCAACAGCCGCAACATGCCGGGCTATTTCATCGCCCACCAGCTGGACGCGGTGGCGCTGATCGAGCGCGTGGCGCGGCCCAATGTGGCGCTGCAGCTCGACCTCTACCATGCGCAGATCATGGATGGCGACCTGACGAAGCTGATCGAGAAGCTCGATGGCCGCTTCGCCCATGTGCAGATCGCCTCCGTGCCCGAGCGGCACGAGCCGGATGAGGGCGAGCTGAACTACCCGCATCTCTACGCCGTGCTGGACCGGCTGGGCTACAAGGGCTGGATCGGCTGCGAATACAATCCGCGCGCGGCGACCGAGGCCGGGCTGGGCTGGTTCGCCCCCTACAAGGCGCGCTGAGGCGGCGATGATCCCTGCCGAGCGGCAGAATCTGATCGTCGCGCGGCTGTCGGGGCGCGGCGTGCTCAGCATCGCCGAGCTGACCGAGCTGCTGGGCGTCTCGCACATGACGGTGCGGCGCGACATCCAGCAGCTGGAGCGCGAGGGTCGGGTCATGTCGGTCGCCGGCGGCATCAGCCTGCCGGAGCGCATCTCCTTCGAGCCCTCGCACAGCGCCAAGGCGGCGATGGCGCATGCCGAGAAGGTGGCGATCGGCCGGCTGGCGCTGGAAGTGGCACCCCCCGCGCCCGGCGCCGTCATCTATCTGGATGCAGGCACCACCACGCTGGAGCTGGCGCGCCACCTGGCGGCGCGCGACGACATCGCCGTCGTCACCAACGACTTCGTCATCGCCGCCCTGCTGACGCGGGAGAGCCGCTGCCGCCTCTACCACACCGGCGGGCAGGTCGAGCGGGAGAATGAATCCTGCGTGGGCGACCCGGCCGCCGAGGCGATCCGCCACTTCAATTTCGACATCGCCTTCATCTCCACCTCCTCCTTCGGGCTGCGCGGCGTCTCGACGCCGTCGGAGAACAAGGTCGCGGTGAAGCGCGCCATCGCGCAGAGCGCGGCGCGCAGCCTGCTCGTCACCGACAGCAGCAAATACGGGCGCATCGGCACCTTCAACGCCGTGCCGCTGGAGGCGCTGTCCGCCATCGTCACCGATTCCGGCCTGCCGGAGGATGTCCGCCTGGCGATCCGCCAGCGCGGCGTCGCGCTGCACATCGCGGCCTCCGACCCGGCGCCGGCCCAGGGAGAAACCGCAGCATGAAGATCATCGTCACCGGCGGCGCCGGCTTCCTCGGCAGCCGCGTCATCCGCGCGCTCCTCGCGGGCCAGGGCAAGAAGCCCGGCCTGCCGGAATTCGACAGCATCCTCTCGGTCGACCTCGCCCCCTGCCCGGTCGAGGATCAGCGCGTCGCCTCGCTGACCGGCGACATCTCCGACCCCGCCTTCGCCCGCCAGGTGATCGGCGCCGATACGGTCGGCGTCTACCACCTCGCCGCGGTGCTGAGCGGCCAGTCGGAGCAGGATTTCGACCTCTCCATGCGGGTCAATGTCGACGGCACGCGCGCCCTGCTGGAGGCCGCGCGCGCCACCGGCAACCGCCCGCGCTTCGTCTTCGCCTCCTCCCTCGCCGTGTTCGGCGGCGAGATGCCGGAGGTCGTGCCGGAGAGCATGGCGCTGATGCCCGCCTCCTCCTATGGCGCGCAGAAGGCGATCGGCGAGCTGCTGGTCAACGATTATTCCCGCAAGGGCTTCGTCGATGGCCGTGTCTGCCGCCTGCCCACCATCGTGGTGCGCCCGGGCAAGCCGAACTCCGCCGCCTCCTCCTTCGCCAGCGGCATCATCCGCGAGCCGCTCTCCGGCGTCGCCTCCAACTGCCCGGTGCCGCTGGAGACGCGGATGTGGCTCTCCTCCCCCGATGTGGTGGTGTCCAACCTGGTGCACGCCCTCTCGGTGGAGGGCGAGCGCATCGGCCCCTGGCGCACGCTGAACCTGCCCGGCATCTGCGTGACCGTCGCCGAGATGCTGGCGAGCCTGGAGCGCGTCGGCGGCGCCGCCCCGCGCGCGCTGGTGAGCCATGAGCTGGAGCAGCGCATCATCGACATCGTCTGCTCCTGGCCCGGCGATTTCGAGGTGAGCCGTCCGCTCGCCCTCGGCTTCACCCGCGACGGCGATTTCGACGCGGTGGTGCGCCAGTACAAGGACGAGTTCGTCCGCTGATCCCGCGGCGGGGCCCCGCCCCGCCGGCCCTCCCCGCCTGTCCCTTCCTGCCCTGCCCAGCAAGGAATCGCACGCCATGACCGAGTCCGAAACGCGCGACCTTCTCGTCGAGCTCGGTGCGAGCCTGTTCGCCCGCGGCTATTCCGTCGGCAGCGCCGGCAATATCAGCGTCCGCCTGGATGATGGCTACCTGATGACGCCGACCAATTCCTCGCTCGGGCGGCTGCGGGCAGAGCGCATCAGCAAGCTCGACCGCGACTGGAACCATGTCGGCGGCGACAAGCCCTCGAAGGAGGTCTTCATGCACCGCGCCGTGCTGACCGCGCGGCCGGAGGCGGGGGCGGTCGTGCATCTGCATTCCACCTACGCCACCGCCATCGGCTGCCTGGCCGAGGCGGAGGAGACCGCGCCGATCCCGCCGCTGACGCCCTATTTCGTCATGCGTGTCGGCCGCAGCCTGCCGGTGGTGCGCTACTACCGCCCCGGCGACGCGGCGATGGAGCGCGACATCCACGAGGCCGCCAAGGGCGCGCGCGCCATGCTGCTCGCCAATCACGGCCCCGTCGTCTCCGGCAAGACGCTGCTCGATGCCGTCTATGCCGCCGAGGAGCTCGAGGAATCGGCGAAGCTCGCCTTGCTGCTGCGCGGCCAGCGCACGCGCGAACTGACGCCGGCGCAGGTCGACGACCTGCTGCAGACTTTCGGCTAGCCGGGAAGCCGGCCGGATACCACGCCGCGCCGCCGGGCGGGACAGCCCGGGGCGCGGCACCCACGGAGTGAAACGATGAGCGTACAGACCGGCGGCGCGGCCGCCGCAGCACCCGACCGCAGCGAGGACGGGCTCTACCGCAAGGTGGCGTTCCGCATCATGCCGCTGCTGGTGTTGTGCTACGTCATTGCCTATCTGGACCGCGTCAATGTCGGCTTCGCCAAGCTGCAGATGTCGCAGGACCTCGGCTTCAGCGAGACCGTCTTCGGCCTCGGCGCCGGCATCTTCTTCCTCGGCTACTTCTTCTTCGAGGTGCCGAGCAACATCGTGCTGCACCGGGTCGGCGCGCGGCTGTGGATCGCGCGCATCATGATCACCTGGGGCATCCTCTCCGCCCTGTTCATGTTCGTGCAGACGCCGTGGCAGTTCTATGTGCTGCGCTTCCTGCTCGGCGCCGCCGAGGCCGGCTTCTACCCGGGCGTCATCCTCTACCTGACCTACTGGTTCCCCTCGAACCGGCGCGGCAAGATGTTCGCCATCTTCCAGGCGGGCAGCCCGGTCGCCGGCATCTTCGGCAACCCACTCTCCGGCTGGATCATGGATTATTTCGATGGCTGGAACAGCTGGGCCGGCTGGCAGTGGATGTTCCTGATCGAGGCGATCCCGGCCGTGCTGCTCGGCATCGTCGTCATCGCCATGCTCGACAACCGGGTGCAGGACGCCAAATGGCTGAGCCAGTCCGAGAAGGACATCCTGGCCCGCAACATCGAGGCGGATGCCAGCGGCAAGTCCGGCTCGCACTCGCTGCGCGCGGTGTTCGCCGATTGGCGCGTCTGGCTGATGTGCCTGATCTACTTCTCCTTCGTCATGGGCCAGTACGGGCTGACGCTGTGGATGCCGACGCTGGTGCGTGCCTCGGGCGTCACGGGCAATTTCAACATCGGCCTGCTCAGCGCCATTCCCTTCATCTGCGCCATCATCGCCATGGTGGTGTTCAGCCGCAGCGCCGACCGGCACCGCGAGCGCCGCTGGCACCTGGTGATCCCGGCCCTGCTGGGCGCGGTGGGCTTCGTGGTGGCGGCGACCGCCTCCAGCACCACCATCGCCATCATCTTCCTGTCGATGGCCGCGGCCGGCGTGCTGGCCTGCGCGCCGCTCTTCTGGTCGCTGCCGACGGCCTTCCTGACCGGCGCCGCCGCCGCCTCGGGCATCGCCGTCATCAACTCGGTGGCCAACCTGGCCGGCTTCGCCAGCCCCTACATGATCGGCGTGGTGCGCGACCTGACGCAATCCACCGAGCTCGGCATGTATGTGCTGGCGGGCTTCCTGGTGCTGGGCGCCGCGCTGGTGCTCTCGGTCCCGGGCCGGCTGGTCAATCGCTGATCCGGTGGCGGGGCGGCGACGCCCCGCCCTGCGCCGCTCCGGCGCCGTCCCCCCGAGCGGGGGGCGGCGCCTTTTTCATGCGCGGCGCCGCCTCCGCCGCTAGCTCGGCGCGCAGCAGGGCGATGAAGCGCTGCAGCGCCGCCTCCGGCTGCGGCGCCCGCCAGGCGAGGTGGAGCGGCGCCTCCAGCGGGATGGCGCCGTCCAGCCGGCGATAGGTGATGCCCTTGCCCTCCAGCCGCGCCATGGAGCGCGGCACGATGGTCAGCCCCAGACCCGCCGCCACCAGGCTGAGGGTGGAGACCAGGCGCGGCGTCTCCTGCCCGACCTGCGGGCTGAAGCCGGCGGCGCGGCAGGCGGCGATGATGCTGTCATAGAGGCCGGGCCCCGCCGGGCGGCGGGAGAGGATGAACACCTCCCCCGCCAGCTCGGCCAGCGCCAGCCGGCCGCGCCCGGCGGCCAGGCGGTGCTGGTCGGGCAGCGCCACCAGCATCTCCTCGCGCAGAACCGGCTCGCCCTGCAGGCCGGGCACCTGCGCGGCGGGGATGCGGATGAAGGCGGCGTCCAGCCGGCCCTCCTGCAGCGCCGCCGCCAGCTCGCCGGTGCTGCCCTCCTGCAGCGCCAGCACCACGCCGGGTGCCGCCTGGCGCATCCGCCGCAGCACGGTGGCCACCAGCGGCTGGAAGGCGGCGGAGCTGGTCAGGCCCAGCGCCAGCCGCCCCTCCTCGCCGCGCGCGGCGCGGCGTGTCGCCTCCAGCGCGGCCTCGGTATCGGCCAGCAGGCGGCTGGCGTGCTGCTGCAGCACCAGCCCGGCCGCGGTGGGCTCGACGCCGCGCGGCAGGCGGCGCAGCAGGGTGACGCCCAGCATCGCCTCCAGCGCGCGGATCTGCTGGCTCAGCGGCGGCTGCTGCAGGCCGAGGCGCTGCGCCGCGCGGGTCATGTGGCCTTCCTCGGCGACGGCCAGGAAGTAGCGCAGATGGCGCAGCTCGATCACGCCATATCTCCGGCATATGGATTTTTGCTGATGCATATATTGGACAGTTTGTCGCCAGGCGCCTAGGCCGTCCGGGCGGCGCCGTCGCGCCGCCCGGGCGCCCCGCACCCGGCCCCTTCTGCATCCGACGGTCTTTCGATCCGCCTGGGGGATCCGCGCCATGACCCTGCCCGCCCCGCCCGACGCCCCCGACCCGGCGCCCCCGCTCCACACCCCGCGCCTGGCCGAACTGTTCACCGGCTTCCTCGGCCTCGGCCTGATCGGCTTCGGCGGCGTGCTGCCGCTGGCGCACCGCATGCTGGTGGAGCGGCGCCGCTGGGTCAGCGCCGGCGAGTTCACCGATCTGCTGTCCCTCTGCCAGTTCCTGCCGGGCGGCAACATCATCAACCTCTCGGTCGCCATCGGGCTGCGCTTCCACGGCGTGGCCGGCGCCTGCGCCGCGCTGGCCGGGCTGATCACCGCGCCGACGCTGATCGTCGTGGCGCTCGGCATGGTCTATGACCGCTACCAGGACGATCCGCAGATCCGCCATCTCTTCGCCGGGCTGGCCGCCGCCGGCACGGCGCTGCTGATCGCCATGGCGGTGAAGATGCTGCGGCCGCTCTGGCGCCCCGGCCAGGGGAAGGGACCGGCGCAGTGGCAGTGGCGCGGCCTCTGCATCGTGCTGCTCTGCTTCGTGGCGATCGCGCTGCTGCGCCTGCCGCTGCTGCCCACCATGCTGGTGCTGGCGCCGCTCAGCATCGCGCTCCACTGGCGGCGCGCGGTATGAGCGAGACGCTGCTGGCGCTGGCGCGCATCTTCACCGAGCTGTCGCTGCTGGCCTTTGGCGGCGGCAACAGCATCCTGCCCGAGATGCAGCGCCAGGTGGTGGAGGTGCAGCACTGGATGAACGCCCGGCAATTCGCCGCCCTCTTCGCCCTGGCCCAGGCGGCGCCGGGGCCGAACATGATGGTGGTGCCGCTGATCGGCTGGCATGTCGCCGGGGTGTGGGGGCTGCTGGTCAGCGCGGTGGCCAAATTCCTGCCCTCCTCGCTGGTCACCGGCCTGTCGCTGATGGCCTGGGAGCGCTTCCGCGACCGGCCCTGGCGGCGCGGCGTGCAGATCGGCCTGGCGCCGATGACCATCGGTCTGGTCGCCGCCAGCGCCGCGGTGATGGTGGAGGCAACGCTCTACCGCCCGGTGCTGGCCGGCATCGGCCTGGCCGGCGCGGCGCTGCTGGTGGCGACCCGCATCCACCCGCTCTGGGTGCTGCTGGGCGGCGCGCTGATCGGGCTCAGCGGTATCGGCCAGGGCTGAGGCGGTGCCCGGCCCCGGCGCGCCTCAGCCGCCGATGCTGAGGCTGTGCAACGCCCCGCGGCCGGGCAGGGAGAGGTCGCGGCAGAAGCGCTGCGCCGCCGCCTGGCCGGGGGCGACATGCCAGTAGAGCCGCTCCGCCCCCGCCGCCTCGGCCCGGCGGCGCGACGCCGCCAGCAGCAGCTGGCCCAGGCCCTGGCCGCGCCGCGCCGGCTCGACGAACAGATCCTGCAGCCAGCAGGCGCAGCCGCGCAGCGCGCTGTGCGGATGCAGCGCCAGATGCGCGAAGCCGGCGGCCCGGCCCTCCAGCAGCAGCAGCAGCCCGTGCAGCGGCACCTGCGGCGCCAGCAGCCGGTCCCAGCAGGCCTCGGTCACCGCCAGCGGCAGCGGCGCCGCGCCCTGCCGCCCCTCGGCCTGATACGCCGCCCAGAGCCGCAGCCAGGCCGGCCGGTCGGCCGGCAGCAGCGGCCGCACCGTCGCGAGATCCTCGAGCTGCAGCAGCGGCGTGCCGTCGATCGCGCTGCCCATGAGGTCCTCCTTCCCTTCGATCGGTGTGCAATCCTGCCGGGCATCTTTGCGCCCCGTGGCCGGATTGCGAATCACAGGGCGGCGAAGCCCATGCTCAGCGGCGCAGGCGCCGCCGCTCCAGCGCCAGCTGCGGCGTCTCGCCCGCTTCCCAGGCATTGGCGCCCGGCGCCAGCTGCGGCACCGGGATATCGGCCCGTGCCTGCCGCTTCTCGGCCGAGGACACGCCCGCCGCCCGGTCGCGCGCCGCCAGCCTGGCCGGGTCGAGCTGCCCCTCGCCGGTGAAGCCCATCATCAGCTGCGGGATGCCGAGCGGCAGCGCGTCGCCGCGATCCACCTGCCAGGTATGCCAGGTCTTGCCATAGGTGGTGGCGAGCTGGCGCATCACCGTCGTCTCCACCGCCTGCGGCACGCCGGGCATGATCAGCTGGCCGGAGGTCGTCTCGAAATGATGGCTGTGCCAGAGCGGCTTCTCCGCCTCCGGCAGGGAGCGGAACAGCCTTTCGGAGACGATGTATTCGATGCCGATCAGCCGCGCCCCGGCGCCCGGCCCGTCGAAGATGGCGCATTGCTGCAGCTCCTCGGAGAGATGCGTGCAGTAGTGATGCGCCTCGACCGCGCGGCCGAGTTCGTCGGCATAGAACTATCTATTTAGGTTTATCAGTTACTTGCCGCCTCGGTTTCCAATTTTTTCCAATCGGGCAGAAACTTTGGCCATCGCCGCCTCCGCCATAGTCTTCTGGTCCGCTGAACGGGTGTAGTGCGCCACCATCTGCAGGGTGCGATGGCCGGTGACGGCCGCAATCTCGTGCACGCTGCAGCCAGCTTCAGCCAACCGCCGAGCCGCCACTTTTCTCAGCCCGTGTAGGCCGAGGCCACGAAGGCCAATCTGCTTCAGGAAATACCGAAGCCCATCCGTGAGTCGTTGAGGCGTCCACGGAATGCCATCATCGTTGGTCAGAATGTGAGTGGAGGCGCGTCCGCCACGCCAAACGGCTAGCTCTGCAGCCAGATCGGGATGGATAGGAAGAGTAAGCGCCACCTTTGTCTTCAGTTGGACCAACTGAATAGAGCCTGTTGCTACCTGCCCCCATGTCATTGCGCAGAGATCGCCTCTTCTCTGACCGGTAAAAACCGCCAGCAACATCGCGCGGCGAAAATGCTCTGGAGCACGAGAAAGCGCAAACGCCAGCTCGTCCTCTGACCATGCCTGAAGCTCTCCAATAGGTAGTTTCTTTATCCTGGCGCAGGGATTGCTAGAGATACGTTCCCGATCCATAGCCCACATCAAGAAGGCGGACAAATTTTGGACAAAAGCGTTTGCGCTGGCATTGCCGTGACCTAAAGCGATACTGTCGCGCATGGTTAGAACCATGCCGCGAGTGATGTCGCTCAGGTTCTCGACCTTGAATCCTTCAAGGCGCGAAAGACTCCGCCTTCTGATTTTCTGAGTGACAGCTGCAAGTCGGGCGAAATCGGGCGACGAGTAGTGATCCGTAATCGAATCTCGAACTTCGCAGCCTGAAGCAAAAGCCTTGGGCTGTTGTTTCGCCTTCGCTAGGGCTGCTAGAAAGCGCCTGTCGGACGGATCAGGTAGACGTTCGCCGGTCGCGCGCAGGTAGTAGTATTCCGCTGTGCTGCCGTCGGCCTTGAGCTTCACGATCCGTTTTACGCCTCGCGGCAGCTTCGGCGCCATATGCGGTGATCCTTGCCCTGAGTTCTTCGATCCGACGCGCATGTGAGCTTGTGCCGAACACGTCGTCCAGCGCTTGCCGGTCCCATCGAGGCGTTCTGGGCCCAAGATGCAGGCTCGGCTCCGGGATCTTCCCTGCCCTGACCAGCCTCGGCAGTTCGTCCACGCGGACGGAGAGGTACTTGGCCGCCGCATCGCGGTCCAGCCAGCGGGGGGCGTCATTCATGGGCGGCCTCCGTCTCCAGAATTGGCCTGTCGTCATTCAGCCGCCCGTGCTTGGCAGCATCCAGCAGGATGCCAAGGCAGGCACGGGCATGGGCTAGGTGGGACTGGCCGGACTCTGCGTCTGTGTTCTCGCCTTCCCACCAGGCTAGCAGGTGGCGCATCGCGGCGGCCTGATAGACGCTCGCGGACACGTTGTGCTCACGCCAGTTGTAGGCGCCGTACTTGCGGGCCCCGAGCCCGAACACCTCAGCCTCGGCGATCAGGGCTGGCGGCGGAATTAGGTGCAGCGGCGTCTTCAGCACACCGTACCGGGTCTTCGGGTTGCTGTCCGGGTGGTCTGCCTGGACGGCGGCAACGATGGGGTCACGCATCGGCGAACAGCTCCATCTGCACGGCCTTTGCCACCGCTGGCGACGGGATGGCCGCGGCGAGGGTGTCAAGGTGGGCGGCGTGAAAGCGGGTCTTGTGCGGCGTCTCTGCCGGCAGACCGAGCCTCTGCATGGTCTCCCTCCAGCGCCGCCCATTCCAGGCCATGAAGCGGCCACCGTTGCCGTCACGATCCCAGGCTTCCTTCGTGCTGGTCGCCCCCGTGGCCAGCGTGTAGGCCAGGAAGTAGGGGTTGGCGTCGATCCTCGCTGCCTCTGCGACGAGCTGGGCTGCGGTCATGCCCCGCCCTCCTTCGCGCCGGGCCGGGCTGCAAAGGCTGCATCCAGGGCATCGCAAGCCTGAGCGACCACCTGCTCGTAATCCGCAGGCCGATCGCAATATGGCGCCAGTTCGTCGGCGGCTGCTTGCACCATGTCGCCGGTCGGTGGCCAAGCGATGACCCGCAGCGACCCCACCGGCTGCTGGAGCTGCTCGGGGGTGAGGCCGAGAGCCCGACCGACGAAGTAGGCGATGTCCTCATCGTCCAAGTGCGACGTGCGACCGTCCAGCAGGCATGCCTGGATGCGCTGGAGATAGGATATCTGCTCAGCCATGGTCGGCGGGTCCTTGCTGGTGGGTGGGGGTGGCAGTCTCCCGTTCGATGCTTCGGATGCCCGGCATCTGTTGCCATTGCCGAACGTCCGGGACAATCTGCCCACTGTCGGCAAACCACGCGCCTTGGCCATTGCGCCAGAATACGTCGAAGGTCGCCCAACGGAATGCATTCGCCCCCGCGCTGAGAACCCGAGTTCGTGTGCCCGTAGGAGGCCGCTCGGCAGGGAACATCAGCCATAGATCACCCGGCATCGTCGGCGCCTCCTGCAGACTGACACACATCGCAGAGGACGGTGTGGCGCTCGCCCGGCCCGGCGGCCCAACGCCAACCCTTGTCGTCGCACCATGAGCACCGCTTGCCTTCGTCTGCGGGCGGGGTCGGGATCAGGGCGAGGATGCGGCGGCAGGTGCGGCCCTTTAGAGCTTCCTCAGCCGCGCGCGCCTCTGTCCACTGCGGCGCGGTGCATGGTTCATCAAGCGCCGCCTCAGCCGCCCGCCGCAGCCCCCTAGCCTCAGCCTCCGCCAGTTGGGCGGCGAGGTGGTCGGTGCCGTCAGGTTCAGGACGGCCACGGATTTGCCCGGCGAGACTTCCCGCCGCAGCACTCCACGCCAAAGCGGTTTTGCCGGTCGTGCCCTTGCCAAACTGCTCCAGCGCATCGCACACCTTGGCACACGCCTCCCGCTCCGCCTTCACAGCCGCTTCGATCCTGGCGGGCACGGCCTGGCGCTCGCGGAGGAGGGCGCGGAACATCGATGCCACCTCCTTCGCCCCGAGATCGACGGAAGGTTCTGACCGGTTGAATGCCCGCGCTTCCTGTCGCCGGATCATTGCCTCCACCTCGGCGTCGCTCGGAACCTGGTCAGCCGGCATCGCGAGCCTCCTTCTGCGTCGGGGATGTGAGGGCGGTCTTGGCGATGTGAGCCAGCGGAGCGCGGCCGGACCAAGGCTCGCTGCCGGCAATCTTCGTCAGAGCCTCCCGCAGCCTCGCATTCTCCGCCTCCAGCTCCGCCATCCGTTGAGCCGTCGCGCACATCGGTTTGCACATCACCAGATCTTCCCGCTGCTGCACTGGGCCATAAGGGCGACGATCGCGGCCAAGCCGACCCATTCGACGACCGTGGAGACGGTATTTCCCCAGGTCTTGAGGGTGTCGGCCCAGGCGACAGACGGCGTGGGTTCATTCTTCATAGCCATCACCCCATCCCCCCACACCGCCGCGGGCACGACTCTCGACGCAGGCGGTCGAGTTCGTCGCCCAGGTCGCGGTTCGCGTCGCACGCCTCGTGGAACAGCAAGCCGGTGCGGGCCAGGGCCAGAATCTGCCCGGCTGTCAGCGTGGCCGGCTCGTTGGCGCCCATGCTGGAGAACTGCCGCTCAATCGCCAGCAGCGTCTGCTTGGGGATCATGCTCATCACGCAGCCTCCCTCATCTCGATCTCGTGGCGGTAGGTGCGCCAGCCGATCAGCGCGCCGATCTGGTCTTCGCCATCAGCCATCGGGCGGGCGACGTGCTCGAAGGGGGTCATGTGCTTGTCCGTCAGCAGGCGACCCGCAAGGCGACGATCCTCGACAGGATCGGCGGCGCTGCCATCGTGCTTGCGGTAGCTCGACCGGGCCACGCGCGCCGAAGCTTCGTCGCGATCGCCATCCGAGTAAGGCGTGTGCCACTCGTCATAGTCGAGCCGGGCCGGCCGGCTGGCTTCCATGCTTTCTCGCATGGCCCGCGCCAGCATCTGCATCTCCGGCTGAGCATCGTGCGCCAGGCGCAGCGCGAAGAAGTTGGCCGTGTCGGTCGCCGTGATGACGCCGCGCACGGTCAGGAACGGCTCAAGCAAGCGGTTGGCGTGCTGCTTGTGGACGCCGATCCGCTGCATCGCCTTGGCGTAATACAGGGCCCAGTAGGTTGCCGACGACCATATCTGGAGAGCCGCGTCCGCATCCTCCACCTCTTGGTCAGACACCATCCCAGGCTTGTTCTTGCCAAAAGAGGACGGCACAAATGGATTGCTCTCCACCCGCTCGATGTTCCGCTGGACCGGCACAGCCCGCGAGCTCTCCCAGCTCTTGACCAGCGCTCGATGCGTGTTGACTTGGGCGACTAGGAACTTCGGCGCTTCCACCTGCCAAGTGATCAGCCGAGAGCCGGAGGTCGACACGCTGTCGCGGATGACGATAGCCTCGATCTTGCTCACTGCGCCCGAGCCTCCAGCGCATCCCAGCGTGCCGTCCGGACGATGCCGATCAGCTTGCGAACGACGCCTCTCGCCACGTCCAGGGCGTCATGGCCGCGGAACGCTTGGCGCAGGCCGGATGCCTCGGCGATCTTGTCGATGGTCTCGTTTTCGATGTCGCGCAGGCTCTTGAGCTTGCACACCCGCTCAAGAGCAGCGCTCTCGGCTCGGCCCCTTTTGCTGGAATCGAACTCGATCTCCACCGACACAGGCGGAGGCTCGGGCGGCATCACGCTCGGCAGCCTCGCCACCTTGCGCTCCACCTCGGGCTTCACCGGTACGGCCCGCCGCGACCGCAGACCGATCGTCGCCGCGTACTTGAGCATCGCCGAGACGGTGATGGTCCTCTTGCTGGGGTCTACCCTGGAGACGGCGCGCGCGATCTCCTCGTCAGTGAGGTCGCGGCTCCACAGCTCCGCAAGCTTGGCGGCGCGGGCCTCGGTCCACACCTTGGGGCCGTTGCTCACCTTGTAGGCGCATGCCTTGCACTGCCGCAGATCGCCATGCCGCAGGCGGCGCGTCTCGCTGACGACCTCAGCCCCGCAGGCGCAGCGGCAGAGCCATTCGACACCCTGTCGCCCAGGGCGGAGCGGCATCAGCCGCTCCACGGTCAGGCGGCCGTAGATTTGGCCGTGCAGGTTGAGGGCGCCGGGCGGGAGGCTGGGGGTGGTTGAGGTTGTGGCGCTCATCCCTCAGCCCTCCCCGCCATTCGCGCCGGCAAGCTTGGCGTCGAGCGCCTGCTGCACGCGCATGACGATGTCTCCGTGGTCGGCGGCGTACTCGCCCATGAGCGACCCGTTCAGCTCCCGGGCCCGCTTCAGCGTCTCGGGCTTCTCTCCGGCGATGATCTTCAGCCAGGCGGCGCCCCACGCGTCGGCCGTGGGGTGCTCGATGTTGCCGCGGCTGGTCTTGATGACGAACGCGGCCGGCGACTGGCCCACTGCCTGCTCCAGCGCGTCGAGCTTGCCTCCTTTGGCCGCGTCGACAGCCGGCGCGTCCTTCGGCCCGAAGTGGTCAGCCACCTTGCTCTGCCCATCCTTAAGGCTCGTGGCGATTGCCTTGAGGTCGACCAGCTCGTCAGGCGTGGTCTGGTCGATCGGATGGTTCAGGTAGGTCTGGAGCATGACCGGGGTCACGCCATAGCCGGCCAGGAAGCGCACCATGCTGTTGATGCGGTCCGACAGCGGCAGGTCGCTGCCATCCCGCAGGGTCTTGCGCACCTGGGCAACTGCGGCGTCGGTCAGGTCAGGCGGCAGGATGGCCAGGATGCGGGCCCGGACACGGCGCGAGCCCATGTTGGCCGTGATCTCGTAGATGTCGCGCTCCTCGCGCAGCTCCTGCGGGCCGCCCTTCTTGTCGCGGAGGTGCCGCACCGTGAAGTTCTGGACGCTGCGGACGTTGGTCTCGAGGTCCCAGGCAAAGGCCTCCATCTCGGAGTAGCCATCTTTGCGGGACAGCTCGCGCAGGCCGTATTCGACGTTGCCCCAGCAGCGCGCCAGCTCCTCGGCCAGACGGATCGACGGGCCCTCGACGTTCCCGCCGCCGCGGCTGTAGCGATACAGCCCCGCCTCAGCCAGGGACGGCCGGCGGCAGGCATCGATCGCTCGAGCAGCGGCCAGCGCCGTGTCGCGCGGGAAGCGCTTGGCCAAGATCATCTTGCCCTGGGCTTCTGCGACCGCCCGCTCGCTCTCGATGGCGACGGTGCCGGCATTCACATGCGCCGGGGCGCTCTTGGCGAAGGGGTTGGCAACGACGCCGACAATCTCGGGCGTCAGCTCATGGTGTTCGCTCATGCGGACCTACGCTCCACAACCAGCGCGCGGCTGCCACGACGGGCGCCGACGATCTCGCCGGGTTCGGCCATGCGGCCGGGGTTGTCAGGGGTGACACGGACGCTGCTGCGGAAGCCATCGATCATCGCCCAGCGATGCGCGCCGATCTTCGCCAGCAGCAAGTTCTTGGCGGCCTGCTCTTGCTTCTCCGCCTGCCTCTTAGCCTCGGCCGCCTTGACGACCTGCTCGGCGAGCATCTCGGCCTCATGGTCGCCTCGCAGGTCGGCCGGGTCGCTGCCCAGATCGGGGGTCAGCGCCACCAGGGCCCGGAAGGCGCTATCGCTTCCATCAGGCGCCGGCGGGACATTCTCCTTTACGCGGCGCCAGAACTCGGTGACGCGCTTGATGATCTCGGCCTGGATGGCAGGCCGGGGCCGCTCGATATAGGTCTCGAGCTTGTTGCCGCCGATCAGTGCAGCCACGGCTCCCCACTGAGCTCCGGTCGCCAGAAGCTGCGCCTGAAGCTGCAACTGGATGTGCATGGGAGGCTCGCCGGCTTCCTTCCACGAGCGCATGAACACCGCGCCGTCCACGTTTTTCATCTCGAGCGGGCCGGCGCCCTCGAGGCCCTCCGCGCTCATGATGATGCGGTCCAGCGTCGCGCCCAGGCCGCAGTCATGGGTGGCATAGACGCCCGGCTGCACGTCCCAGCCGCGCAGGTCTCGGCAGCCCTGGGCGATCGCCTCCTCCAGCAGCAGGCCCCAGCGCAGGCGCTCGCCGTCCATGTCCTCTGCCGGCAGACGGCCAGCCTTCACCTGCCACAGCGCGAACAGGCCGGGCTGATAGTCGGCCTGCAGCCCGAACAGGGCCGCGACCTCGCTGGCACCGACGAAGCGGTTGCGCAGCGCCAGCCACTCGCCGCGATCGGTAGGGATCGGAAGGAGTGCCATCACCCCACCCCCACCATCGCCATCCCGAGGAGCGGCGCGAGCAGAGACAGCGCGAGATAGATGGGGTCAGGCGCCAGCATCGGCGGACTCCAGGACGGCGCGGACCTGCTGGCCGAGCAGGGTCAAGCCATACAGAGCCGAGCTTACGGATGGCGTGTGAGCCAACCCATCTGACACGAGCCGATCAAGCACGCGAAACTGCGGCGCCCTGCGTTCACCGAAGCGGGCGACATTCACGTTGGATGTCGTGCCATCATCCGGCAGCCACAGCACAGCCTCCCGCTGCGCCTTGCTCAGCCCCCGCGCGATGGCGGCCGGGTCGGGGCGGTCAGACATTCTCGTGGCCTCCTTCCGCATCGGCATCGGTCAGGATCGGCGGCTCGGCCTCCCAGCGCAGCGCGTAGTCGAAAGCCTTATCTCGCTTCCTGCTGGGGCGGTGGCCCCACTCATGCGCGGTAGCTTCATCGTTGCCCTGGTCCGCTCCGGCGTCGAAAATCTGGCGCAGCTGGTCCAGCGTGACCGAGTAGATCTTGCTGGGAGTTGCTTGTTCCGGGCGGTCAGACATTGGCGGGGCCTCCAGAGGACGGGAGGGCTCCAACCATTCCTCGATCACGAATTGCCTGCCGGAAGGCCGAAACTGCGTGTACAGTTCCCTCGAAGAACGCTTCTGCTGGCGTCCATTCGTCCACAAACTCGGGGACCTTCATGGGCAGGCTCACTGAAGCGCAGGCTTCACGCTCATCGGCCAGCACCTCCCCAATTCGCTCGATGATCCGGCCTGCAGTGGCATCTTCCGGCAAACCAAGGTGCTCCGTCACACGGCCGAGACGATTAGATATCTCGATGTGATCCCGCTCGATCTCAGTGCGCTCCACCCTCGCCTCGCCTTCCTCGCGCGCCTCGGCCACAACCTTCCGCAGCGCCGCGTTCTCCTGGCGCAGCTCGTCGGCGATCTCCTGATGCGCCTCCAGCCGCTGATGAAGGAGCGCCTCCACCTCGGCCGCGGTGTATGTGCGGGATTCCATCAGTGCGCTTCCTTCTTGCGGAACACAGCGATGGGTTCGCTCTGGACAATAGGTGCCGGGCAACGATCAAGCGCGCAGAGGATGGCCTCGAACCGCGACGCATTGCGGGCGTAGAAGGCGGTGCGCAGGTCGTCGGCAAAGCCCTCAGGCGTCCAGGCTTCAACGCCAATGTCGCCGCCGGCATTCTTCCGCCTACGCCGGCGTGCCAGCTCATCCTCGAGGTCTTCGTCACACACCTCGGCCAGCACTTCGTCGGTATCGACGTGGACATGGACGTATGGCATCACAGCACCCCGATCATTTGCCCGCCGAGCAGCGCGACCGCGCCGCACAGCAGGGAAGAGACGGTGAAGGTCAGGAGGAAGGTCCGGCTCATGGCGCGCGACCTTCGGCACGAGCGATGGCGGCGGCTGCTTTTAGGACCAGAGCATCGGGCGCCTGCGTCGCATCCACCCTGATGAGACGGCTGAACGGCGGCTGTCCTTTCAACTGCTCCTCAAGCTGGTTGCGCGCATCCTGCGAAGATGACGCAAGCACTAGGGCGGACATCGAATTCTGGAAGCCGGCAGGATCCCTGAAGGTCCCGGTGATGACCCAAAGTCGTTCGCTCACGCCCCCACCCTCCCCCGCAGCGGCACGACGTTGCTCCGCCCCGGGAAGCCGCCGGCGCGGGCCAGCGAGATCACGTCGAGGTCGGTGACGATCTCGGTGCGGTTGCGCGCGGCGCTCGACAGCGCGGCGGTGCTCTCGCGCAGCTCCATGATGCAGGCCGCGAACAGCGCGAGGTCGCTGGGCAGCATCGGGATGTGCCCCTGGCGCGACATGATGTGCTCCAGCGTGGCGATGCTGATGTCGGGGCGGGTCATTCCTCAGCTCCCTGCAGGATCAGGCGCGCGCGGGTCATCCGGCGCAGCAGCACGGCCTGCTCTTCGATGTCGTTGCGGGTGGCCTCGCCGCTCTCCGCGAGCTGGACGAGGTCGTAGATCTTGGCGTCGAGGTCCGCGACCTCCGCCTGCAGGCACTCGAACTCGGCATTCAGCGCCCTCATGCCGTCCTCCAGCGCCTCAGCATTGAGCGCGGCCCGGCTGACCCATCCATCCGGCGCAGACGCGGCCGTGTAGGTGTCAGGGTAGGAGGGGGAGAGCGCGTTCACGACCGGCCCTCCGCCTTGGCGCGCTCGGCCAGCATGGCGTCGGCCGCTTGCCAGCAGGCCGTGGCATATTCCGGCGAGGTCATGTCGCTGCGCATCGCCGGGCAGGCCAGAAGCCCGGCCAGCGCCTGCCCCGCGAACCAGTCGCGCAGGGTCATGCCGTAGCTGCCGCTCATCTCCATGTTGGCGACCGGAAAAGCGGGGCCGCCAGAGCGTGGCCGGTTCACGACCGCACCGCCAGCGAGGCCTGCGCCTCGCCCACATTGCTCTGCGCCATGTTCAGGAACGCCAGGATCATCCCGCGCTGGTCGGCCGGCATGTCCGCCTCCAGCACGCGGTCGATCGCAAGCTTGATGTCGATCTCCGCCAGCATCAGCTTCGCGGCGGTCTCGACACTCGGCCGCTCGCGACGCAGCATCGCGTCGGACTGCAAGGCGGTCAGATACGGGGCGCTGATGCTGGACGGGGGCAGCGCCGAACGCGCCTGGCCCGCACCGTCAAATCCGATTGGAGCGATATCCACTGGGGTCCTCCTTCACCGCTGGGGTGTGGGAGGACGGTAACCATGACGGTGACCGCGGTCAACAGAAAAGTCACCGTGTCAGCGACCTTTGGTGCTAATGGTCTCCCTTAGGGTGACCGCCTGGACACAAAAAAGCCCGCCGGGTGGCGGGCTTCCCTGGCTCAGATCGCCGACGATGACGGCGGCGGTAGCAGCTTCAGAAGATAGGGGATCGCCAGAGGATCCCGCTCTTTGAAGTACTGGAGCGCACGCTGCGGCAGCCAGACCTGATTGAAATGGTTCCGGAAATCCCCGAGGAACTCATCCGGATAGGCGCGCGCCTGAACAGAACGCCGCCCATCAATGAATGTGTGCTCGTACATCTGGCAGTCCTCGGCCTTTAGGCCATGGGTATCCAGCATGTGCCGCGCGAACATCTTGCCCTCGGAAATGTCGGGCCAGAGCTTCTCGGGCAGAGTGTAGCCGTCCATCTCCATCGGGGCGATGAGCAGAGTCGCCAGCTCGTTGAGGATCGAGAAGTGGCCTCGGGGCACGTTCCGCTGGTTGGCGACATAGCGGGACAGGTGGAATGGCAGAGCGCTCTTATGCCCGGTCTGAATACCGCGCATCCATTCATAGACCCAGCCGCTGACCTTCACGGCGAATGCGGGTGAGCACCACTGGGCAAGGTGGATAGCAACCTGGGGATGGACCCAGGTACCTTGGGAGGTAGGATCACCCCCGCTAAGTGATTGAATAAGTTCCGAGGTCGGAATTCCGACCTCGCGGGAAAGCTCTGTAACGAAGGCTTTGGTGCCCGCATTGGCGTTGTAATGTTTGAACTCTCGGCCTGCCGCCTGGCACATGGCCGTGGCGTTGATGTAGCCGTCCCGCTTGCGCTGGCGGACGGTCTCCCCTTGGATCTGGTGCGCGTAAAAGGGAAGCAGTGGTTGCGAGTGCACGCGTGACTCCTCTCGCCGCTTGGGCGTTTCCGTTACGCAGTCAAGCTTGACGAGGGAGTCCGCTGCGTGCATAACCGCACGAACGTTGTGGATAACCCCCGAGGTGACTGTTTCCCCTCGGTCCGCGAATCGGCTCTGCAAGGTCGACCGCGTCGTCAGCACCGCATTGGATACCGCAGTGCTTCCGTTAAAAGCGAGTCAGTGTTGGTCCCAAGATTGAGACAATCTTGGGGCTTTTTTTATTCTTTTCTCTTTATTTGGAATGGGGTGGCACGAAGAAGCCGCGCGTCCAGCGCTCCTTACCCACCCACATTCCTGCTGATCCACACCACCCGGCCGAGGATGACGATGTCCTCCTCCTGCACGCCGCGGGACGGCTCATAGGCGGGGTTGTCGCTCGCCACGGTGAGGGTCTTGCTCGCCCAGTCGCGCATGATGCGCTTCACCTGGACCTCCTCGCCCGTGGCGATCACATACATCCCGTCCCGGCCCACCTTGTGCACCGAGCGATCAACCAGGATCTGGTCATCGTTCAGCAGGGTCGGGGACATGCTGTCTCCGGAGACGCGGACCAGCGCCAGGTCCTCGAAACGGGCGCGGGTGACGCGGCGGATATGCTCCAGGCCGAGGAGGTACCAGCCTTCAGGCTCTGCATGGTCGGAGTTGAAGGCGCCGGGGCCGGCGGATACCGCCACGTCATAGACCGGGAGGGACGCGTACGACCTGCCGCGATACTCTACGCCATCGCCTGGCCCTGAGCGCTCAGCGGGGACCTCGGGCCTAACCTCCGCGGCACCGCCCGCGTCCGTGGCCCCGGCGGTTTTCAGCTCGCAGTCAATGCCCAGCAGCCACGGCCATTCCACGCCGAGGTGCGGCGCCAGCCGGCGCGCCCACTCCGGGCTAATGCGGGTCGCTCCGGTCCGCAGCTTGAAAATCTGCTGCTTATTGGTGTCGGCCAGCTTGCCGAGGGCAGGGTCGCTGAGACCCGCCTTCTTCATGGCGTCGGCTAGGCGGGCATGAGGTTCGGACGGCGTCGGATCCATCCCCCACAGGTAACCCGAACGGGGACTTCTGTCGGTCACCATTATATTGACCTCAGGTCCCGGAATCGGTTACCGTGGTCACCATGACCCTGGGTGAATGGCTTGCCGCCAACCGAGAGACGGACGCCGCGTTCGCGCGGCGCTCTGGCGTGGCTCACAAGCAACTCGTCGGGAAGTACAGGCGCGGCCTGCAGATCCCGTCTCCACTGAACATGGCTCGCATCGTTGCGGCCACAGGCGGACAGGTCACGCCAAACGACTTCTATCAGCATGCGGTGGCTTCCTCCGCCCAGCCCAGCGGCTGCGCGGCATGACCGCTGCCCACGCATTCGCCGCCGCATCCCCCGTCCCGCCCGCGGCGGCGATTGACGGGGAGGGTGTCCCCAATGCCCTCCCCGTCACCCCTTCCCTCGGCACCGCGACCGGCCCGGAGTTCCTGGCCTACCTCGACGCGCGCGCCGCACACGAAAACAGCGCCGGGCTCCACCCCGGCGCTGCTCTCTACGCTCCGTACTTCTCCGAAAACGACGATCTCCATGGCCAGCATAAAGCCATGGAGTCTCAGACATGTTCAGGTCTTTTTCTGCCCGGGAAATGCAGCCCATGAGCACGGGCGCCATCACCCAAGACGCCGTCACCAGCCTGGTGTCGCGCGTGCTGCGCAAGCACTTCGGCGGCCTGCGGTACGCGCATCAGCGCGTGGCCGACATCGCCCATGCCGATCCCCGCGCCGCGCGCAACTGGATGGACGGCTCCAACCCCCCGAACACCGCCACGCTCCTGACCCTCATGCGTGAGTGCAAGGAGCTGCGGGAGGAGATCAACCGAATGCTCGACGGACCGCCGCCTGATGAGCGATGAGATCGTCCGCCGCTTCAAAACCCTCGGCCTGACCATCGAATGTCCGCGCTGGAACCCCGCTGTCTTCTTCGGCCGCATCCGCCTTTGGCGCGAGGCGTCGGATGTGCAGCAGGAGGTCCGTGACCTTCGCTTCGTGGCTGAGCAGGCGCAGCAGCACCTGACCGACAACCGCCTGACCCTTCGCCGTGTCCGCGAGCTGCTGGACGGGAGGCGCTAATGCTGGTGCAGCACGAGATCCCCATCGAGGACGAGATCGCCCAGTTCGATCCGCGCCCCGACCCGAAGAAGAAGCGTGGCAACCCCGAGCGACTCGCTCAGGTGCAGGTCGTCTCCTATCTGCGGCGCGCGCTGCCTGACGGTAGCATCGTCTTCGCCATCCCGAATGAGCAGAAGGCTTCGGGGCCGGGCAAGTTCGCCGGCGCCAGGTTCGGCCAAGCGCGCAAGGCCGCTGGCGTCCTCACTGGCATGCCGGATGTCTGCTGCGTCGTTCCTGGCCGTGTCACGGTCTGGATCGAGATGAAGTCGAAGGTGGGCCGGGCGACCGACGCCCAGCTCGCCATGCATGAGCGGCTCCGCCGCGCTGGCCACGTCGTCGGCATCGTGCGCTCCATTGAGGACGCTGCTGCGCTGATGGATCGCGCCGGCGTGCCGCTGCGGTTCAGGGTGTCCGGATGAAGGCCGAGCCCCGCCGTGCCTGGGAGTGCGCCTTTGTCCTCATGGAGGACTATCGGGACCGCCTGACCCCACGCTCCTACGGGCTGTGCCTTGCCGCTCTGCGCAGACGCCCCAACAAGCTTTCCTCGAAGCGGGCCAAGCGGCTGCATGCGGTGTTCGCGGGCCTAGTTGAGGCGCGCCAATGAGCGCCGCCCTGTCTCCTGCCCTGCACCCCGACATTGAGCGGCTCGCCCTTCTCGGCTGGCGCATGGTGCCGGTCAGTCGCAATCGCGCCGGCTTCTGGAAAGGCTACGTCGATAGCGCGACTTCCGACCTCGACCAGCTAGCCGAATGGGGTGCCAAGTTCCCAGGCTGCAACTGGGTTGTGATCCCTGAGGGCAGTGGAGTGTGGGCCCTCGACGTGGACGTGCCGCCCAAGCACGAGGATGGCGTCGCCGCGCTGCGCGCCCTCTGCGAGCGGCATGGCCAGCTCCCGCCGCGGCCGCACGGTCGCTCTGGATCCGGTGGTCACCTGCTGATCTTCAAGGCCACGCCCGAGGCAGCGACGCTGTCCTGCGCCAGCGGATACGTGGCCAAGGGGCTGGACGCTAAGGCCCGCCGGAACAGCTTTACCATCGCCCCGTCCCGCAACGGCGACGGCCTGCCCTATCGGTGGACGGTCCCGCCCTGGGAGGTGGAGCCGCCGGCAGCGCCTGCTTGGTTGCTGCGGCTGCTGGTGCCCAAAGCGAAGCCTCTCCGCCCCGACGCCCCGCGCGTCGTCACCGAGGGGCGTGCGCGTCGCGCTCTGGCCCGTGCGGTCGACGAGGTGATGCGCGCCGGCCCCGGCACCCGCAACGCCACCCTGAACCGCGCGGCCTTCACCGCCGGCGGCCTGGTTGCTGGTGGCGCGCTCGATCAGCAGGAAGCGGTCTGCGCCATCTACGCCGCCGGCCGATACATCGGCCTCGACGACCTGGAGTGCCGGGCAACCATCAAATCCGGCCTTGAGGGCGGCGCGCGTCTGCCGATCGAAGGGCGCCGCAATGCCTGAGGACGACCAGATGGCCAAGGTGTTTGATCTCGCTGCGCGCCGCTACGCGGAGGCGCCCCCGGCCGCGGCCACCAACCCGATGTCGTTCGGTGAGACCGACGTGGCGAGGCGCTTTGCCGCGGCCAACGAGGGCAAGCTCGTCTACGACCATGACGACCGCAGGTGGTTTGTCTGGTCGGGGTCGATCTGGAAGAAGGACAGCGTCGCATCCGCCATGGAGCGGGTGAAGCGGTTCGTCGAGAGCGAGCGGGAGCGCGCTATCGAGGAGCAGGACGGCAAGGCCATGTCGAAGGTCAAGTTCGTCCGTGCGGTCGAGGAGGTGGCGCGGTCGGATCCCCGTCTCGCCGTCCATGGGGCCATGTGGGATGCCAATGGCTGGCTACTGGGCACGCCTGACGGTGTGGTCGACCTCCGCACCGGGGACGTGCGCGCCGGCCTTCCCACCGACTACATCAGCAAGCACGCTGCGGTCGCGCCTGCCCCTCGCGGCACGGTCGCTCCCAACTGGGAGGCCTTCCTCGACGCCGCCACGCAGGGCGACGCGCAGCTCAAGCAGTTCCTCCAGCGCTGGGCCGGCTACTGCCTGACAGGCGACGTGTCCGAGGAGGTGATGTGCTTCCTCTACGGCGGGGGCGGCAACGGCAAAGGCGTCTACACCGGCGTGCTGTCCGCCATCATGGGGCACTACGCGGTGGCCATGCCGATCGAGGCTTTCACCGCCGGCACCCGCCAGAACCTGGAATACTATCGGGCCCAGATGGCCGGCGCCCGGCTCGTCACGGCCTCCGAGACCGAGAGCGGGCGGCACTGGGCCGAAAGCCAGATCAAGGAGCTCACCGGCAACGAGGCGCCCATCTCTGCCCGCCAGCCGCATGGCCGCGTCTACACCTACCTGCCGCAGTTCAAGCTCCATATCGTCGGCAACCACGCTCCCAGCCTGAAGGGCCGCAGCCCGGCCATGGAGCGCCGGCTGCGCATCGTGCCCTTCGATCATCAGCCGCCAGCGCCTGACCCCGACCTCAAGGCCCGCCTGGTGCCCGAGTACCCGGCCATTCTGCGCTGGGCGCTGGATGGGTGCCTGGACTGGCAAGAGGGCCGCCTGGGCACGGCTGAGGCCATCCAGAAGGCTGGCGGCGAGTACTTCGAGCGGCAGGACGTGTTCGGTCGCTGGATGGAGGAGCGGTGCATCTTCGACAGCACCCTCTCGTCCAAGCCCGGCGCCCTGTTCGCCGATTACCGCGGCTGGTGCCAGAGCGCCGGCGAGACGCCGCTCAGCAGCCCCGAGTTTGCCGAGAAGATCGACCGCACCAAAGGTCTGCGTCGCATCAAGCTCCGCGGCGTGAACCTGATCACCGGCATCGCCACCAAGGCTCCGGAGGCCGGCGAAAATGGATAGCAGGCACATCCAGGGGGAGGGAGGGGGAAGGAGGGGGAGGCCTTCCCGCAAACTCTTTCCCACCCGCGCGCACGCACGTGAGGGGGAGTTGGGAAATGCCCCTCCCCCTCCCTCCCCCAACCTCCCCCTCCTCTCCTCAAGGATCCCCGCATGAGCGACTTCCAGCAGCGCGAAGGCTCTGGCCAGCTCTTCCGCAATGAGCGCGCCGAGAACGAGCGCCACCCCTCCCACAAGGGCACGTTCCTGCTTGATGGCGTAACCTACGAGATCGCCGCCTGGGTCAAGGAAGGCCGCAAGGGGAAGTTCTTTTCCCTGAAGGTGCAGCCGCAGGACCGGGACCGGCGCCAGGGCGCCACGCAGGAGCCCGCACAGGCCGTTTCCGCGTCCTCTGGCTACCAGCCCCGCACCCGCACTCCCGGGGAGCATCCGGAGCCGCCCCAGAGCCGCGGCGGGGGCCGTGTTGCGGCGGGCCTGGAGGATGACATCCCGTTCGGCCCGGAGGCGCGGTGATGGAGCGGCTTCCCTCCAGCCGGGCCGAGGCGAAGGCGCTTGGCTCGGTCCGGTATTTCACAGGGGTGCCCTGCTGCCGCGGCCATGTCGCGGCGCGCTACGTCAACGGCCACAACTGCGTTGTCTGTACCTCCGAGCGCAACGCCCAGGCCTGGCAGGACAAAGAACTGCAACAGGCCAAGCGAGAGGCCAAGCGCATCCGCCTCGGATTGCCGCCCCGCCCCACCCCCGCCCAGCGCGCCGCTCGGACGCGCGAGCGCAACCGCATCAACAACCAAGCCTGGCGAGCCCGGAAGCGGGCGGAGAGGGAGGTTTCCCCATGAGTGAGATTGTCGTCGGGAGCCGCGTGCGGGTGGTCGATCCCTCATGCTTCATTCGCGCCGTCGAGACCAAGGTCAAGGACCGCGTCGGAACGGTGCAGAAGGTGTTCACCCCCGCCGGCTCCACGGATGTCTGGGTGCGCGTTCTGTTCGATGCGCGGCGCAAGGGCAGCCCGACCTACTCGGAGGCTTTCCACATTCGGCACCTCATGCTGGCGGAGAGGGAGGCGGGCATATGACCCCGCTCTCCGGCGCCGACCGCACCATCCTCGACAGGTTCAGGTTCGGGGAGCTGTGCCGCCTCCAGGAGACCGAGGTCGCCAAGGCTTACTCCAAGCTCAAGGAGCGCGGCCTCATCGCCACAGAGCGATGGACCGACGAAGGCCCGATCTACAAGACCACCGCCGCAGGGATCGAAGCCCTGCGCGCCGCCGGCCGCTAACGCCCCTCCACGGGCTCACGGAGACGACGACCATGACCAAGGTGCAGAGGAAGACCGCCCCCTCCCCTCGCCGCCCCAGGGCCGACCACGGGGCAACCGGGCCGGCCATGCGGTGCCGCCCCTCCTCCCTCGTCGAGACAGCCGAGGCCGGCGTCAAGGTCCGGTGGATGCAGGACGATGGGCCGATCGCCCATTACCGGCAGTTCGCGCTCCTCACCGATCGGCAATGCGACGCCCTGCAGCGGCTGGCTGAGCTGTACGAGGAGAGCGGGAGGCGGCCCGGCATGTGCGCCGGCTATGGCTCGCGGGTCGTGGCGTTTGCCGAGATGACCGACGAGCAGGCCTCTGCGTGGCGCGCCTACAGCCGGCTCCTCGACCGGGCACAACCGGACTGCCGGCACACCCTGGCGGTGGTCGCTGCGGGCGAGTACCCCAAGACCTCGGGACATCTCGACCTGCTTCGGCGCGGCTCGACAGCATTAGCTGACCATCTGCGCTTTTACTATTGACAGCCGAGTCGCGAAAGCATAGATCAATCGACGGAGCCATACTTGCGCCCGGAGCCCAACGGCCTCGGGCGTTTTGCTTTTCAGAGGGTTGGATGCCGGTCAAGCCGCCAGTCCACCGCCCTCCCCACCACAACCCGACCGAGACTAGGCGCGAGCAACTCAGCGCGCTGGACCGCCGCCGCGGCTCCTCTGCCTCCCGGGGCTACGATGGGGCTTGGCAGCGGCTGAGGCTGCAGGTGCTAAGCGACGAACCTCTGTGCCGCTTCTGCCATCAGGCCGGCCGCATCGTGGCCGCGACCGAGGTCGACCACATCCAGCCCATCGCCCTCCGGCCGGACCTGAGGCTGGCGCGGGCGAACCTGCGGAGCCTCTGCAAGCCGTGCCACTCACGGCTCACGGCAAGCGGGGTGCAGACCCAAGGCTTCAGCGAGTAGAAAAACCGTTTGGCATAAGTCGGTCATCTGAGGCGTTTTTTTCGTAGCCGCACTCTGTCGATCGGGCTTCTCCACGAGTAGAAATTCCTTGGCCAAAAAGTCGGTCACCAGGTCGAAAAAATGCGGCGAGTCATGCGCCCGATGCATGCCTACGTATGCACCAAGCGCATGCGCAATAATGTTGCTTACAAAGCCAAGAAAACGAAACATTCTTGCGGGGCGGGGGGGGGGTCAAATGTTGGGCGATTTTTGCCCGGGACCGCGCCCCCAAGTGATTTTCTGCAAAGCCAAAATGAGGGACCAAACATGGCCCGGCCCCGCAAGCCGACCCATCTGAAGGTGGTCGCCGGCACGGAGCGGCCTTCTCGCGTCAATAAGGCCGAGCCCAAGCCCCGCCGGAAGCCGCCTGCGCCTCCTTCGCATCTGAGCGATAAAGCGCGTGAAGCGTGGGCTGCTGTCTCGGTGCTGCTCGACCGCATGGGCGTGCTGACCGAGGCCGATGGGATGGCCGTCGAGGGGCTTTGCGAAGCCTATGCCGACCTCTATGCGGCTCGCGAGGCCCTCTCTGCGCGGGGCGGCCTGACCTACGAGACTGTGAGCCAGACCGGCGCGGTGATGCACCGCCCTTATCCGGAGGTTTCGATGATCGCTGACGCGGATCGTCGCTTCCGTATGTGGCTGGCATCGGTGGGCCTGACGCCGGCCGATCGTTCCAAGGTGGCGGGCGAGCCTGTCGCAGAAGAGAGCCCGTGGGATCAGCTGGGCGTGGTGTGACGCCTCCGGGCGTTGCCGAGGCTATCGCCTACGCTGAGGATGTGGTTGCCGGCCGGGTGGTGGCTGCTGAGCTGGTCGGGCTCGCGGCGAAGCGCTTCCTGGGCGATCTCGAGGCGTCTGATGCCGGCGGCCCGTGGGAGTTTAGGGCGGACCTGGCCGAGCGGGCGATGGTCTTCGCCGGGCTGCTGCCGAACATCAAGGGCCCGGAGGCCGGCCAGCCGCTGCGCCTCATGGCATGGCAGCGGTTCATCTTCGCTAACCTCTTCGGCTTCGTGGAGCGTGGAGGGACGACGCGGCGCTTTCGACAGGGCACCGTTTACGTGCCTCGCGGTAATGGCAAGACCAGCCTCGCGGCGCCGATCGCGCTGTACCTGACGTTCCTGGATGGCGAGGGTGGTGCCGAGGGCTATGCGGCGGCGGTCTCTCGGGACCAGGCGCGGATCCTATGGGACACTGCGCGCGAGATGGTGCGCCGCAGCCCCGATTTCCGGGCTCGGTGCGGCATTCAGGTTGCGGCACATTCGATCTACCAGCCGAAGACGGCTTCCAAGTTCGTCGCCGTATCGTCCGACGCCAAGGCTCTGGACGGCCTAAATGTGCAGGCGGCGGTCTGCGATGAGATCGGCTCGCACCGGACGAGCCACGTCTACGACGTGCTGCTGACGGCGATGGGCAAGCGCAAACATCCCATGCTGATCAACATCAGCACGGCGACGGGCAACAACTCGGGCATCGGCAAGCAGCTGTGGGATTACGCGGTACGGGTGCTGCGAGGGCAGCAGGAAGACGACCGCCTCTTTGCTCTGATCTACACCATCGACGAAGGGGATGACCCCTGGGACGAGGCGGTATGGATCAAGGCCAACCCGTCCTGGGGTCAGGCGGTCCAGCCGGACGCAATCCGCGCCATCATGCGGCAGGCCAGGAACAACCCGGCGCAGGAAGCCGCGGCGAAGACGCGCCACCTCAACGTCTGGGTCGGCGCTGACGACGCCCTCTTCAGCACCCGGGCTTGGCGCTCCTGTTCTGACGAGGCGCTGACGCTGGACATGATGGAGGGGCAGCCCTGTCACATCGGGGTTGACCTCGCCAGCAAGACCGACTTGGCCGCTGTGTCTTTCGCCTTTCCTGGGACCGATCGCGAGGGGCGCCCAAGCTACACCGTCTTCTCTCGCTGTTACCTCAATGAGGCGGCGGTTCTGGAAGCCCGCAACGCGTCTTATCCGGGCTGGGCGGCGGAAGGCCACATCGTGGTTACGCCTGGCAATGAGACCGACATGGGCGCCATCGAGGCCGACATCCGACAGATGGCGGCCCGCTTCGACGTGCGTTCCGTGGCCTTTGACCCCTGGGGCGCGACGCAGATGCGTCAGGCGCTGGCCGCGGATGGCCTGCCTGTCATCGACTTCCATATGCGCACCTCGAACCTGAGCGAGCCGACCAAGGAGCTGGAAGCTGCGATGGCTTCGGGCCGCCTTCGGCACGACGGGAACCCGGTGCTGGAGTGGTGCATCGGCAACGTGGTCGGCCACTACGATGCGCGGGCCAACGTGTTTCCGCGCAAATCGCGCCCGGAACAAAAGATTGACGCGGCCATGGCGCTGATCATGGCGATCGGCAGGGCGATGCAGGACGAGGGGGGCGCAGACTTGAGTGGCTTCCTCTCGAACCCGGCCTTCGCATGAAAGGCTGGCTCACCAAGGCCATCCTGTCTCTGGGCAGGTCGTTCGGCCTCTCCGATCCTCGCTTGTCGCTCTACCTGGGCGGCGCGGACAGCTACAGCGGGCGGACAGTGACGGTCGACTCTGCCCTGCAGATCGCGACTGTGTGGGCCTGCGTGCGTCTGCTGTCGGAAACCATCGCGACCCTACCGCTGGGCGTCTATGAGCGGGACAGCAATGGGCGCAGGACGCCGGCGCGAGACCATTCGCTCTACGCCCTGCTGCATGACCAGCCCAACGCGGACATGACCGCGGCGGAGTTCTGGCAGGCGATGATGGCTTGCGTGCTGCTGTGGGGCAACGCTTACGCCCGGAAGGAGATGATGGGCGACCGGCTGGTCGCCCTGAGTATCCTCCGGCCTGAGCAGATGGTGGTGCGCCGGGCGAAGAACGGCGAGTTGACCTACGTCTACTCGGATGCGCGCGACGGCACGCGCGAGATGGGCGAGGCCGAGGTCTTCCACATCAAAGGCTTCAGTCTGGACGGCCTGGTTGGCCTCTCTCCGATCGCTCAGGCACGGCACACCCTTGGCCTGGCGATGGCGGCGGATGAAGCGGCCGGCAAGCTCTACTCCAACGGCCTGCGCAGCAGCGCGGTCATGGAGGCCCCGCACACTCTGACGCCGGCGCAGCGGAAGGACGCCGATGCGTGGCTCGAGCGGTTCCGCGAGGCGCAGAACGCCGGGAAGATCCCGCTCGTCGAGGCTGGGTTCGTCTACAAGTCCATCAGCCTGAGCCCTGCTGATGCACAGATGATGCAGGTCATGGCCGTCTCGGTCGAGCAGATCTGCAGCTGGTATGGCGTGCCGCCCTTCATGGTCGGCCACACCGAGAAGACGACGAGCTGGGGCACGGGGCTCGAACAGCAGAACATCCGCTTCCTGACCTACTCGCTGCGTCCCTACCTGACGAAGATCGAGCAGGCTGTGAAGCGGTCGCTCATCTCGCCCCAGGATCGCTCTCGCTACTACGCCGAGTTCAACCTCGAGGGCCTGCTGCGCGCCGACAGCGCCGGCCGCGCCGCCCTCTACGCCACCTTCGCGCAGAACGGCGTGATGACGCGCAACGAGATGCGCGAGCGCGAGAACCTGGAGCCTTTGGCCGGCGGCGACGTGCTGACCGTCCAGTCCAACCTGCTGCCCCTGGAGATGCTGGGCCACAACGGCGGACCGCCGCTTGGGAGTGACGAATGATCGACCGTTTCTTCGCGCCCCTGGAGGTGAAGCTGGCCGGGGACAGCCTGGCCGGGGAGCTTGAGGGCTACGGCAGCGTGTTCGGGAACACGGACAGCCATGGCGACATGGTGGTTCCTGGCGCCTTCACGGCCTCCCTGGCGCGGCACAAGGCGGCTGGCACCATGCCCGCGATGTTCGTGCAGCACGGCCCCGCGATGGGCGGCGATCCGCTGCCGGCGGGCGTGTGGACCGAGGCGACCGAAGACGGCAGGGGCCTGCGACTCAAAGGCCGGCTGTCCGCCCTCGACACCGACTATGGCCGCCGCGTGCGTGCGCTGG
Source organism: Pseudoroseomonas cervicalis (assembly GCF_030818485.1). Lineage (NCBI taxonomy): Bacteria > Pseudomonadati > Pseudomonadota > Alphaproteobacteria > Acetobacterales > Roseomonadaceae > Roseomonas > Teichococcus cervicalis. Next base: position 412,576 of record NZ_JAUTAJ010000002.1, read on the forward strand.
TGGGTGATGGGGCGCTCAAGGGCCTGTCCATCGGCTATCGCGTCTCTGCGAATGGCGCGGCCTATGGCCGCAAGCCGGGCGAGCCGCGCCGCACCCTCAAGGCGGTGGATCTCGTCGAGATTTCGCTCGTCACAGCGCCCAGCAACCAGCTCGCCGCGGTGGACAGCATCAAGTCGGCGCTGGATTCCGGCGCCCTTCCGACCCTTCGCGAGTTCGAGGAGTTCCTGCGGGAGCGGGGATTCTCTCGGTCGCAGGCCACGCAGATCGCCGAGCGTGGCTTCAAGAGCCTAATCGCCCGGGAGGGCGCAGAGGGTGAGGCGAGCATCCAACCTGATGAGGCCAAGGCGCTCGCGGATCTCCGCGAGACGCTGCGTGCCTTCACCCTCTGAGGACACCCCACATGGCGGACATCGACCTCGGCCAGCTCGCGACGGAGCTGAAGGCCGCGACCGACAGCGTGAAGAAGCACGCTGAGACCACGATGACCGAGCTGAAGAACCTGGGCAAGGTGACGGAGGAGACCAAGGCCTCCGCCGACAGGGCCCTGGCCGAAATGAACGCCATCTCTGCCCGCATGACTGAGGTGGAGCAGAAGATGGCTCGCCGGGGCGGTGACGGGCGGCCGGATGAGCCGCAAACCATCGGCGAAATGGTTCTCGGCAGCGACGATGTGAAGGCGGCCCTTGCGCAGCGTGACCTGTTCAAGGGCCGCGTCTCGGTCGAGGTCAAGGCGATCACGTCTGCCGCGACCACTGTCGGTTCTGGCGTCTCCGGCACAACTTCTCTGGTTCCGGCGGATCGTCGCCCCGGCATGATTATGCTGCCCGACCGCCGCCTGACCGTCCGCGATCTGCTCATGCCTGGCCGCACCACCAGCGGCGTCATCGAGTATCCGAAGGAGACGCTATTCACCAACAATGCGGCCCCGGTGGCCGAGACGGCGCAGAAGCCTGAGAGCAACATGACCTTCGAGCAGGTGACCACGCCTGTCCGTGTCATCGCGCATTGGGTCGCCGCCTCGAAGCAGATCCTCTCCGACGCGCCGATGCTGCAGAGCTACATCGACGGTCGTCTGCGCTACGGCCTGGCCTTCAAGGAGGAGCAGCAGCTGCTGACCGGCGACGGCACCGGCCAGAACCTGCTTGGCATCATGCCGCAGGCGACCACCTTTGCCGCCCCGGCCGGTGCGCCCACCACCACGACCCACATCGACAAGCTCCGTGTCGCGCTGCTGCAGGCCGCCCTCGCGGAGTATCCGTCCACTGGCATGGTGCTGAACCCGATCGACTGGACCACGATCGAGCTCACCAAGGACACCACCGGCCAGTATATCATCGGCAACCCGCAGGGCACCCTGGCGCCCACGCTGTGGGGCCTGCCGGTCGTGGCCACGCAGGCGATGGCGCAGAACAACTTCCTGGTCGGCGCCTTCCGCCTTGGTGCGCAGATCTTCGATCGCTGGGATGCGACGGTCCTGATCAGCACGGAGAACGCGGACAACTTCGTGAAGAACATGGTGACGATCCTGGCCGAGGAGCGCCTGGGCCTCGCGGTCTACCGGCCGCAGGCCTTCGTGAAGGGCACCCTCGTCACGGCGTGACGCCACGGGCGGCGCTGACTGGCGCCGCCCTCTCTCACCATCCGATGGAGGACATCATGGCCGACACCGTGAAGGTGCGCAGCGTGACCGTGTTCGAGGATTCCGAGACCGGGAAGTGGCGCAGCGAGGGCGATGAGTGGAGCGTGAGCCCGTCTCGCGCTGCGGAGCTGCGGGCCAACGGCCTCGTCGCGCCCGAGAAGGCTGAGAAGGCCGCACCTCCGCCCGCCGAGGATCCGGCCGACGAGCCCAAGGCCAAGGGGCGCCGCTGATGCGCCGCAGGCTGCTCGCCGCTCTGGGGCTGCTCTGCGCTGCTGGCGCCGGCGCCGCTGTGGCACAGGGTGGCTTCCTGCCCTGGCAGCAGCCGGACGGCACGCAGATCCAGGGCGTGGTGCTTAACTGCGTCACCACCGGCCGGACGGCCACGCCGTGCGGCACGTCTACCTCCCCCCTGCTGACGGCGCCGGCCACAAGTGCGGCTCAGCCCGTGAGCGGTAGCGTCTCCGTGTCCAATTTCCCGGCAACCCAGCCGGTGAGCGGCTCGGTGTCGGTGTCCAACCTGCCGGCCACGCAGCAGGTCGCTGGCACGGTCTCGGTGGGCAATTTCCCCGCCGCCGCGGCGCCGCTCCCGAACCGTGGCGTGGCCACGGCCTGCACCGGGGCCGGCAGCATTGGCACGACCTCGACGGCCGTCTGCGTCGCGGGCGCCGGCCGGCTCTACCTGGCTCTGCAGAACCAGAGCGACACGGCGGTGATCTACTGCAACCTGATGGGCGGGGCCGCGACCGCTGGCCCGCCCTCCCGCAAGCTGATGCCCAATGCCAGCCTGGTGCAGGGCCACAGCGGCGGCGGCTTCGTGACCACCGCGGCCATCAACTGCATCTCCACGGCAGCGGCGACCCCGCTCTCGGCGGAGGTGGTGCAGTGATCCGCGCCGCGCTCCTGGCTGCGGCGCTCCTGGCGTCGACCGGCCTCACCGCACAGGAGATCACGCAGAACGGCATGGTGGCCGGCGCTCCCATGGCTCACGGCACCGCGGTCGTCTCCTACACCTCGGCCACCTTGGCGGTGGGTAAGGCGACTGCGACCGTGGCCGTCCCCGGGGTGCTAGTCGGCGATCTGGTCTTCGTCAGCGCCGATGGCACAGCAGGCATCTCTGTTGGATCGGTGCTCAATCCCATCGCTGATGTGGTCTCTGCTGGCCAGGTGCGCATTACCTGGAACACGCCCGGCCTCGCCGCAGTGAGCCTGGGCACGGTGAGCCTGCGCTTCCGCTGGATGCGGTTCCCCCCGTGACGCTCCGCCTCATCACCCCGCCGACGCAGCGGCCCATCGATCTGGACATCGCTCGCCAGCACCTGCGCCAGGACAGCGGCGCCGATGACGTGATGATTGAGCTGTACCTCGCGGCAGCGGTCCAGTCCGTGCAGGACATGACGGGGCGGGCCCTTCTCCCGCAGACCTGGGAATACCGACTGGACGTGCCGGCGGGCTGCGTGTCCCAGCCTCTACAGATCCCCCTCGCCCCGCTGCTGTCGGTCGAGAGCGTCATGCTTGATGGCGTGGCCGTGGCCCCTGATGCCTATGGCGCGGTGATGCCATCCGGCCCCACCTGCGGCCGCGGATTCCTGGACCTTGGTGACGCCTCTGGCGCGGCGGTGATCCGCTTCCGGGCAGGCTATGAGGCGCCTCAGATGGTGCCGGCGGCCCTCCAGGCTGCCGTCCTCCTGGCGCTGGGTTCGCTCTATGAGAACCGCGAGGCCGAGGCCGAGAAAAGCGGCACCACTGCCCGGATGCTGGCCGAGAATCCCGCCTACATGCGGCTGCTGCGGCCGTACATGCTGATCGGCTGAGGCCATGGTCTCCATCGGCGAGATGCGCCACTCGGTGCTGCTGGAGAAGAGGCAGAGCGAGCCGGCGGCCAACCTGGGCGTGACGCACGTCTTCAGAGCGATCGGCGATGCCTGGTGCAAGATCGAGGGTGTCGGCTCGGCGACCTATCAGGACGGCGTCCAGATCGGGGAGCGGATCACCCACCGCATCACCATGCGCTACCGGCAGCGGCAGGACTTCGACCACATCAGCCGCGGCGACCAGCGTTTTCGGGTGCAGCGCATGCGCGACCCGGACGGCACGCGCCGCCGGCTGGTGGTTGAGGCGGAAGAGATCCTGCCCGGGATCGATGATGTATGAGCCTGCGCATCAAGGTCGAGGGCGGCGGCGCCTTCCTGCAGATGCAGATCGCGGGCCAGCAACTCGACAAGGCCGTGCAGGACGAGGTCCGGAAACTGGCTCGCGAAGGCCGGCAGGCTGCGGTTGCGGCGATCCGCGGGGCGAAGTCCGGCCGAAAGTACGGCGCCCAGTCGAGCCGCTCCTACTACCGCCGCGTGCGGCAGGAGGTGACGGTCTTCGGGGGCAAGCAGGCCAAAGTCACGCGCAATGTGCGGCAGACCAAGGCGACCAAGGCTTACACCGCCTCAGCCCCTGGTGAGGCGCCGGCGGTCCTAACCGGGACGCTGCTCCGCGCCATCCGCACCAAGTTCCCCCGTTCCCAGAAGGGCTATGGGGCCAAGGTCTTCGCCTATCGCGGCACGGCCTACTACCGGCATTTCCTCGAGTTCGGGACCTCCAGCGGCCTGGCCAAGCGCCCCCTCTGGTCGCCGATCCAGGAGCGCCTCGAGGCCCAGCTTGAGAGCCGGCTGCTGACGGCGGTGGATCGCTTCGTAAGGGAGTTCTGATGCGTCCCAGCCTCATCATCCCTCGGCTCCGCGAGATGTGCCCGATCTTCGAGGGGCGTGTGGCGGGCGCCGCAGAGTACCCGGCCGCTGTCGATGATTCCGGCGGCATGAAGGTTCCACATGCCTTCGTCATTCCGCTCGGAGATTCGGCGACGGGCGAAGTGCAGATCAGCGCGCTCGATATAGAGCTCGAGGTGCCATTCGCAGTAGCGGTGTGCGTCTCGAATCTTGCTGACGAACGCGGTCAAGCTGGGGTTGAGGCTGTGTGGGACATTCGCGCCCAGCTGCTTCGCGCGCTGGTTGGCTGGCAGCCTGCAGAGGGTATGGGGACGATCCTCTACCGCGGCATGCCGGACAATCCGGCCCTGACCCGTTCCCGGATGTGGATGCAGTTCGACTTCCACGCCCTCGAATACACCGCCTCCGCCGCCTGACGCGGCGGCCTTTCCCACAATCTGAACGTAGGAGACGCCGCCATGCCCGTTGGCGCGCAGGGATCTGCTGTCAAAATCTACACCAAGCAGGAGACCACGGAGGGCGTGCTGCCCACCGGCAACTGGGACCAGATCCCGGTCTTCAATTTCGGCCTGATGGAGAGCCAGGACCTAGTCCAGGACTTCATCCTGTCCGCGGCCCCGAACCGCGATGCCGCGGACCCATTCCTGAACCTGCTGCGCGTGCAGGGCGACGTTCGGGTGCCGATCGAGAGCGTGCACATCGGCCGCTGGCTGAAGCTGCTGCTCGGCTCGCCGACCACCAGCGGCACGACCAACTTCACCCACCTGTTCAAGTCGGGTTCGGTGGCCCTGCCGAGCAACGCTTTCGAGAAGGCGTTCACGGACATCGGCCGGTATCACACCTACCTCGGTGCCCGGGCGAACACTCTGCAGGTCAGCATCGACCCGGAAGGTGCCGCGGAGGCGACCATCGGCATGATGGCGCTCGCTGCGCCTGGCCGCACCGGGGCGAGCTCCGGCGGCACGCCCGTGGTGACCCCCTTCACCCGATTCTTCAAGCCGCAGGGCTCGATCAAGCGAGGCGGCACGACCCTGGCGGCTGTCACCGGCGGCTCTTTCACCTTCTCCAACGGCATGGAGCTGGTGGCCACTGTGCGCGATGACCTGCGCATGGAGGGTGTCGACTTCGGCCAGTCCACGGCCGAGGGGACGGTGAATGTCCGATACACGGATGACACCCTGAACACGGCAGCGACAAGCAACACCCCGGCCAGCATGGAATACCTGCTGACCATCAACGCCAACCTGTCGCTGTCCTTCCTGTTCCCGCGCGTCTTCCTGCAGCGCGCCGGAGTCCCGGTGGAAGGCCCGACCGGCACGACCGCCGCCCACACCTTCCGCGCGGCCTACGACAGCACGGCTCAGTGCCTGATGCAGGTCACCCTCAAGAACCAGACCGCGACCTACTGAGCGAGGCCCAGCATGTTCCGACTCACCCTCTCCACGGCCCCGCGCTGGCTGGAGCTTTCGCATGGCATCCGGGTCGAGGTGCGCCCGCTGACGACGGCCATCGTCGAGGCCGCGGCAGCCGAGGCCCTGAAGCGCGTGGCCGCCATCCAGGTCGAGGCACAGGCGGCCGAAAAGGCCGGCCAGCCGCTCGATAGCACCGCCTTCAACGGGGCCAACTCGTCGGCGCTGGATGGCATGTGGAATCAGCACCGCGCCGAGGCACTCGCCCGCTATGGCATCATCCGCTGGGAGGGCCTGGCGGGGGATGACGGCGGCCCGCTACCGGTCTCCCCGGCTGCGATCGAGGCCTTCGCGGCCCATCCGGTCCTAGCGAAGGAGTTCATCAAGCTCTACGCGCAGCCGGTCAACGAGGTGGTCGAGGAGGGAAACGGCTCCGCGCCCTCCTCCGATGGCAGCACCGAGGGGGCGGAGAGCACTGCGGAAGCTGTCCCGGACGGCCAGACGGAGAGCGCGGCCCCCGATGCGGAGCCTGCCCCAGCGTCGCCGAAGCGCCGTGCAGCCCAGAAGGATGGGCGGTCCTGAAGGCTGTGACGGCCGCTCTGCACTATGGCGGCATGGGACCGCCGACCGTGGATGCCGGCGGCGCCCTCGCCCTCGCCCAGGCCGGCGGAGTGGAGCCGGGGGTGGCGCTGGAGCTGATCGCCGCGGCCACGAATGGGGTGATCTTGGGGGCGGCGGATCGGGATCGGGAGAAGAGGGGCTAGCGACGAGTTCCTAGAATAGTCGTCGTGTTCCCTTCGTAGAATAGGCTCCCCTGCATTTCATCGCCGCAGTTCTCGAACGAGCGATTCCCGGCCGTGCAGTTCGCCACCCGCATGATGCGCATTCGGATCGGGCTCTGGCATGGTCCGCTCAGATAGATGTTCGTCTTGCGGCTTCGACCAGGTTCGACTTCCTGGAAAAAGACCCGGGTCACCTCCTCTCTGCTACCGCGGGTCACCTCTGCCGTAGCCGAGATGATATCAAGGTGAAAATCGGTCGAGTTGGTGATCTGCAGCTCGATAGTACATCCACCGCGATCATCAGAAGCGTATCCGCTAAGTCGAAGTGACTGCGCGGATAGCTTATCCGGCACAATTACGGCCGCCAAGCAAGCAACAACAAATAATCTCATCACCGTTTCCTTGCTCCGGAGGGATGACCGCACATGGCCACTCGCGCGATCACCCTATCTCTTTCGGTTCGCGATGCCGATACGGTCCGTCGCGAGCTCGAAAAGATCGGGCCGGCGGGTGAGGAGGCGATCCGCCGCCTGGATGCCGCGGCGCAGAAAGCGGCGACAGGCAACGGGGGGCTTAGGGGAGTCTCTGGTGCGGCCAACGAGCTGCAATCATCGCTGGCGAACCTTGCCAGCCGGGCGGGCCCGGTCGGCTCGGCCCTGTCGGGCCTTGGCGGTGCGGGTTTGGCGGCAGCAGCTGGCCTTGGTGCGCTGACGCTTGGTCTATCCCAGGTGGCGCGGGCCGGCGATGAGATGGTGGCCAACCTGAGCCGCATCCGGGTTGCGACGGGCAGTATTGAAAGCGCGCGGCAGGTCTACGAGCAGCTCTACCAGATTAGCCTACAGACTGGGCAGGCCGTCGCCGATAGCGCAGGGCAGTTTGCCCGGTACAGCATCGCCGCTCGTCAGATCGGCGCGACCAACGACGAGGTCGTGAGGCTGGTGTCCGGCGTCCAGCGTGCCGCGACGCTGATGGGCGCGACTGCGCAGGAAGCTTCGGGCGCTTCAATCCAGCTGGGTCAGGCGCTAGCCTCGGGGGTTCTCCAAGGCGAGGAACTCCGTTCGCTGATGGAGAACTTGCCCAATCTTGCCGAACAACTGGCCAAAGAACTCGGCGTCGGCATGGGCGAGCTGCGCAAGATGGGGTCGGAGGGCGAGCTCACCGCCGACCGAGTCTTCCCGGCCCTTCTGCGCGCCAGCCAGAATCTAAACGCCGAATACGAGAAGATGCCCGTGACGATGTCGCGGGCTTTCGATCAGCTGCAGGTGGCGAGCCAGGGATTCCTCGCCCGCCTGGACGAGGCGCTGGGTCTATCGCAAGGCATTGCTCGGGCGCTGGGTTCTGCTGCACAGGCGCTGAATGGATTGCGCGACCGCATTCCGACGGAAGCCAGCCGCGCCAATGACAGGACCGAGCAGCTCAACACAGAGATCAAGTCTCTGCGTGATCGCATTGCTCTGCTAGCTCCAAGTGGCGAGACCGAAGTCAGGGCGACGCCACGCCGCGGCGGCATCTCGTCGCAGCTCCAGGTCATCGGCGCGAACAACGCCGGCGACGACATGCTAGCCAATCTGCGCGAGCAGTTGGCGGAGCGCGAGCGCGAGTTGCAGCGACACGCTCAGCGTCAGATCGACATCGCGACCGATGGCTACATTCGCGAGAACGAAGAAGCCGTTGCCGCCGGAGAGCGTGCGGCTCAAGGTCGCCGGGAGCGCTCCCAGAAGGAGATCGAGGAACTCCGCACCCAAATCGACCAGCGCTACAAGGTCCAGCAGGAGTATCAGGCGCGCGTCGAGCGCATCAACCGCGCCCGGGCCAACAATGCGATTACTGCTGTCGACGCCGAAAAGCTCCTGCAGCAAGCGGCCGACCAGCGCGACGAAGCCCTTAAGCGCGCCGCGGGCACGCAGCGGGAGACGCGCAACGAAGAGATGGAACTCATCAGCGACCTTGTGAAAGAACAAGGGAAGCTGATCGAGCAGACCGAGAGGGAGCGTCAGGCCGCTTGGGAGCGCTCCCAGGAGGTCACCAAGGGTTACGAGGACAATCTCGCCGTCATCCAGCGCGAGACCGAACTCGTCGGCGCGTCGGTCGAGCAGCGCGAGGTTGAGCTTGCGATCCTGCGCGAGACACAGCGGCTGAAGAAGGAGCAGATCGAGCCGGATAGCGAGGAAGGCCGACGGCGGCTCGATCTGGTCACACAGATTGCCAAGGGCAATGTCGCGCTTCGCCAGCAGCGTGATTCCATCGAAGAGCTAGGCCGCATCGGCGAGAACGTGTTCGACCGCCTGGGCGATTCCATGGTGGACGCGTTCATCCGCGGCGAGGGCAAGGCGGTCAACTTCGGGAACGTGCTCCGCGGTATCGCGGCTAGCGCTCTGGCTGACTTCGCCAAGCTGGCACTGTGGAACCCGATCCGGAACAGCCTGTTTGGGGCGAATGCCGGGACGCTGTCTTCTGCTTTTGGCGGCGGCGGCAGCAAGTCGGGCGGCACCGATCTCCTGAGCCTGGTCAGCAGCGGGCGGAGCGTTTTCAGCGCATGGGGCAATGGCTCGATCTCTTCGGGCCTGGACGCCTGGGGCGCGGCGAACCTCGGCTTCCTGGGGTTCTCTGCCCCGACGATGGCCAACTTCGCCAACCCGGCCTCGCTGGCGGCAACCACAACTTCCGAGCTGTACGCGGCCCTCCCCGCGCTTCCTGGGGCCACGGCTGCGCCTGTCGCGCTGCCGGGCCTGATGAACGGCGGAAGCCTGTTGGGCGGGTTCTCCTCGCTGTCGAATGTGCTGGGCATCGCTGGCGCGGCGCTGCCGGGGCTGATGTCCGGCAACTATGCCCAGGCCGGGATGGGCGTGGGTGGCGCGGCGCTTGGGACCATGATCCTGCCGGGCATCGGGACCATTGTCGGTGGAACGCTGGGCAATCTTGTCGGCGGCCTGTTTGGCGGCGGCAAGACGGCCAACCCTGCCTCCTCTGTGCAGATCGGCGTCGACGACAATGGCCAGCTGACGGTGCTGGGCAGCAAGTCCAAGCATATGTCTGCCGAGGAGGGCCTGGCTCAGACCAAGCAGGCTCTGGATGGCCTGAACGCTGCCATTTCAGGCCGCGGGCTCTCCCTGACCTCGACGAATGGCGAGGTGGTCGCGAACACCTACCAGGGCAAGGATGCGTGGCGTAACGAGGACGCCCAGCGCAGCATGACGCAGGCGATCCTTGAGCGGCTGACCGGCGGCTCCGAGAGCGTCATGGCCGTGGTGGCGAACGAGATTGCCAAGGGCGCCGAGGCAAATCTGGATACAGCCTTTGGCAATATCGATTGGGTTCGGACGGTCTATGAGCCGCTGTCCAGCACAAAGGAAGCCTCTGGCACGCTGCAGCAGGCGCTGGATGCGCTGAACAAGACCTTTGGCGACGCAGACACGAAGGCCAAGGAGCTTGGCCTGTCCACGACCGACCTCTCGGCCAATCTGGCGAAGGCGGCCGAGGCGGCCCGGACTGAGGTGCGCAGCCAGTACTGGCAACTTTCGCGGACAGCCGAAGGGCGCGGCTACGTCAATGACGTGGAGGGCGTGCGGAATTTCTACCGCGCCAACTTCGACAACTTCACGAAGGCCGGCGTCGACGCTGATGCTCTCTATCAGAGCCAGTTGCGGAACGTTCTCAGCCAGCTGACCGGCGAGCAGCTCACCGATGTCATGAACAGCTTCCGCGGCGTCGATGACGCGGCCAGCAACGTTGCCGCTGAGCTGCTGCGTCTGGGGCAGACCGCAGACGCCGCGGCCACGGCCCAGGAGCGCCGCGCGGCTGAGCAGGAGGCGGCCGGCGCGATCTCGTCGCTGTCCGACTATGCCCGCAGCCTCAGCTATGGCGAGGGCAGCACGCTCTCGGCGCGGCAGCAGTATGAGGCGGCGACCAGCCAATTCAATGCGGTTGCGGGGGCTGCTGTCGCTGGGGATGCAAACAGCATCCGGCGTTTCCAGGAGTTCGCGGACCAGTACCTTGCAACCTCGCGCAGCATCAACGGCTCGGGCAGCGCCTATGCCCAGGACCGGGATCGCGTCCTGGCTCTGCTTGGGCAGATCGGGGAATCGTCTCCGGAGAACCTGGCCGAGACCTTCCGTAAGGGTCAGCAGGAGCAGACGGTGGCCCTGGTGGATGAGCTCCGCACTCTCCGGGATGAGGTAACGCGCCTCCGCCAGGAGCAGCAGCAGGCCAACGCCCGTGGCAGGGCGGCATGACCGCTGTCGGCCCCCGCATCTACCTGGCCGAGATCTCGGCTTATCGGCCTGGGCTGTCAGCCTACACCGGGCAGTTCGGGATCGGCTCGCGCCCTCACGGTGCCCTAGGGCCGGCTGCCCAGCAGCTGGAGGACATGCAGACCGTCCGCGCCTCGGATGCCGGCTATGTGTCGGAGGTCGTCGCCGGCGACGTGACCCGATATCCGCCGGTGCTGGTCGGCGACTGGGTGGTGGATCGGCACATCGAGCTTGATCCGACCTCGACCGCATCGCCGCTGACGGTGGGCAGCATCAGCCTTGCCAATGAGGACGGGCGTTTCGATCAGGTGGCGGCCGAGTATAGCCCGGACAGCCGAACGGTCCGGGTGCTGACGGGCCGGCGCAGCTATGACGCCGACCGTGGCTCTCTCGTTGACCCGCCGCTATCAGGCCTATCGCAGATCTTCGGCGGGCTGGCGGAGACGTGGCGCCTGTCGGAGGGGCAGCTTGTCGTCCCGCTGCGGGATGCCGCGGCATGGCTCGATCGCCCTTACCTGCAAAGCGTCTACGCGGGCACGGGGGGGCTGGCTGGATCTGCCGACATGGCGGGGCAGACCATCCCGCGGGCCCGGGGCGGTCAGTTCGCCAACCCCATCCGCGCCGTGAAGCCTGTACTGGTCGACGCGGTGAATCGCATCTACCAGTACAACGATGGCCCCGGGCAGGTGGTCCAGGTCTACGAGAATGCCGCGGCTGTCTTTACCAGCGCGGGCGACACCACAAACCTCTACTCGGGCTCGACGCCAAACGGGCAGTTCCGCACCGATAACTCAAAGGGGTTGTTCCAGCTCGGCAGTACTGCGATCGGGTTGGACGCCATCACAGCCGACGTGGTGGGCAATTTCCCGGTTGCGGGGGCGGCGTCCCAGATCACCAACATTGCGCGGCTGATGTTGACCGAGGATATGGCCATCCCGGCCAGTCTCATCGACACCAGCAGCTTCAGCGCCGCGACGGCCCTCACCCGGCGGGCTGGCTGGTACTGGCCGAGCGGCGACCAGAGCACGGCCGGCGAGGCGGTCTCGCAGATCCTGCGCGGTGCCGGCGCCAAGCTGGTGCCGGGTCGGGATGGGCGGCTGCGCATCCTGCTGATGGCGGGGGTGGCCTCGACCGCCACACCTGTCCGCAGCCTTGGCACAGCGCAGATTGTCGACCTGCGACCCAACTGGCTGAGCGCCCCCCTCGATCCGCCTGCCTATCGCTGGCGGGTGGGCTACCGGCGCAATCACACGGTACAGACTAGCGGCCTCAATGCCGGCCTGACGGACACTCAGCGCCGCGAGGCCGGCCAGGAATGGCGGCTGGGCGTCTGGTCGAGCGCAGACGTGCTCGCCGCCTACACGCGGCCCAGCAACCCTGACGTGGTGTCCACCGGCCTCCTGATTGAGAGCGAGGCCCAGGCGGCGGCGCAGGACATCGGAGCGCTCTGGGGCATGCGGCGGACCCTCTACGACGTGGATATACCGGAGGAAATCGCCATGACCATGGACCTTGGCGATGTGGTGCGGCTGACTTGGCCGGCGGCTGACCTGCGCAATGGCCGGCTGGGGCGCGTGGTCGGGGAGCAGATACGCACCTCCACGAGCATCATCACGCTGCAGGTGCTCGTCTGATGGGGGCGGTTTGGGGCTATCAGAGCAATGTCGGCGTGGGCGGGATCATCCCCACAAGCGCCGTCCCCTCGCTGCCGGCGACCAACCTGGCGAACCCGCACGGCGACCCGTCCAACTCCTGGCAGACGGCGCCAGGGATCACCACGGCCTCGGTGACCTTCGACGGTGGAGCGGGGGCTGCGTGGCGGCTGCTCTGGCTCGCCAACAGCAACCTCACCAGTGCCGCCATCGTGCAGTGGACGGTCAGCGACAATGCTGACCTGTCTGCGCCGGTCTACGAGAGCGGCAGCCTGACGGGGACCTATGCACGTCAGCTGGTGCACATCCTGCCGGCCGCGGTGACGGGTCGCTACTGCCGGCTGCGGATCCTCAACAGCTCCAATCCGGACGGCTTCCTACGCGTTGCTCAGGTTTTCGCCGGGCCTGCCTATGAGATGAGCCGTGGCCTCTCTTTCCAATCCGCTTGGGACCGCACAGCAGCTCAGGACGCCCAGGAGACCCGCGGCGGCCAGGAATACGTCACCATGCGCTTCCAGCGGCGCGGATGGAACGCCTCCCTCAGCTCGATCCGGCAGACCGAGTGGCCTTTCCTGGACGCGCTGATGAGCACCGCCAACCGAGGCGGCAACATCGCCTTCGTCCCCTTCCCCGACAGCGCCGACCGCAACCGCGACGCCGTGCTGGGCCGCATGGCCCCCGGCTCGCTCGGCTACGTCAACGGCACCGGCCTGTATCGCACTTGGTCGGCGCGCATCACGGAGCGCCTGTAATGCTGCGCGATTTGGTCCAAGAGACCGTCAACAACCCCGGTACTGCCGTCACCGTCAATCTTGGCGGCGCGCCGGTAGGACGTCGGCCCTTCGTCAGCGCGACCACCTTCGGGGATGGGGACAGCTGCTTCTACTACCTGACCGATGGCACCAACACCGAGTGGGGCGTCGGCACCCTCGCAGCCGGGCCGCCCGCAACCCTCAGCCGCACGACCGTCCTGGGAAACACAGCCGGCACCACGGCGCGCCTGAACCTGACCGGCACGTGCATCGCCTACTGTGAGCAGGTGTCGGCTCGGGTTCCGTTCCTCGGGGCGGATGGTTTGATCCCGAGGAATCAAATGCCTTGGCAGGCCGCGGTCGAGTTCCACGACACCTACGTCACCACCACCGCGCAGCCTTCGATCGGATTCACCATGGACACCTCGTATCTGCGGTGGTGGCTCCATTGGCAAAACTTTGGCCCCTCTGAAGCCGCAGTCCTGATGATCCGGCTATCCGTGGACGGAGGCTCGACGTTCCTGGCGGGCTCCGGAAATTACACCTCGCTCTTTCAGGACTGGACCTATTCCGGATCCACCAATGGCGGCGCGCCTGACACCATGGCGCGACTGAGCGCCACGACGACAACCGGCTGTAGCGGTACGGCGATGATCTCACTGCAGGACAAGTTCATTCAGGCTTGGAACAGCACCTACATTCCGGGAGGACGGGGCGCGCGTCAGAGCGACCATCACGTTCCTGGCGCAGCACTGACCCCCAATGCCTGCCTGATCGGCTTCACCAGCGGGAACATGCCGGCCGGCGCCCGCCTGACCGTGTGGAAGGGGATGCGGGTATGAGCGACACCTTCCTCTTCGACGGCGTGGAGCGTCCTCTGACGCCCGAAATGGTAGCCCAGCGCCAGGCCGATGCCGAGGCCGCCCAGCAGCCGCAGCCCGCGCCTCCGCCCGCTGTCGAGACCATGACCATCGAGGAGCTGCAGCAGCTGCTCCTGGCCGCGCAAGCGCGCCTCGCCCAGCTGGCCGCCGGCTAGCCCTCAATCACCGCTAATCTGGAGACTGGCATGTCGGGGACCTCCTCGCCTGACGTGATCCTGCGCGCGCGCCTGGGTCCGTATCCGAGCGCACGTCGGCAGCGGGCCGCCCTCGGCTCGACCGTGCGGATCTATGTGGATGTCGTGGACGCGCTCACCGGGCAGCTCGTGCCGGGGGCGTCAGGCCTGTCGGGCATGTACTGGCTGCCAAGCTTCACGGATCCCGTCGCGCCTGGGCAGCCGGCAGTGGTGTGGGAGGATACCCCCGGCACGCTCGCGATGGACGTGCCTGTGGACGAGTTTGGTACCTATACCGCTCTCGTCGGCATCCAGGAACCGAGCGCCGAGGCGATTGAGCCCTTTCGGTTCGACGCTCCCGGCGATGGTGGCCCTATCCTGACACGCGAAGAGTGGATGTCGCTCTATGGTGCGGGCGCCGCGGCCGGGGCCAGCGCTGCGATTGCCGAGGCTCGCGTCGCAGTCCCCGCTATCGCCGTGCCGCTGGCAGAGCAGGCGGCCCTGGACATCACAGCGCCTCTAGTGGCCGAGACCAAGGAGGCGCGGGACCAAGCCATCGAAGCCAAGGGCGAAGCAGGCGATAGTGCGCTGCTTTCACAGCAGCGGGCGACGGAAGCCAACCTGGCGCGCCAAGCTGCGGAGGCTGCCGCGGCGGCGGTGGTGGACACCGTGGCCAATCCTGCCATCCGCATCCCGACCGTGGCGCAGCTGCTGGAGTACCTTCCGACGCCTCAGGTTGGCGACCGGGTCGAGGTCTATGCAGACCCTGCTTACCCGCTGACCGCAAATCCCGACGGCTCCAACCGCAACGGCTTCTGGCGGTGGGACGGGTCGGCGCTGGTCTTTGAGGGGCTCTCCGCCAACGCGATCCGCGCGGTGGTGCAGGACGTCGTCAACACGCTGATGTTGGCGCCCAACGGGCTTCTGGACTCTCCCGACCTGCTGTTGGCGCAGCGCGACGCGGTCGGCCGCCTGCTGATGGCGGTCAAGCCTGATGCCACCATGATGGCAAAGCTGGGGATTGAGATCGGCCAGGGCCTGCGCCTGGACTACCTGCCCAGCGAGCAGGGCACCATCACGCGCCTCCGGCTCGGAGACGCCGACGGCCGCCTGCCGATCGGCGGTGCTGTGGTCGACGCCACCTATCAGACCGTTGAGGGGGACATCAGCGCTACGGTGGATGCTGCCGGCCGCATGCTTGGCTATCACGACCGAGCGGGTGTGCAGTGGGCCAAATATGGGCTTGATGCCGAGGGCATCAGCGTGACCCATGGCCCTGGCCCGCGCACCAAAATCGCGCTGGGGGCGGACGGCAAGATCCCGCTCGGCAACACCGTGCTGGACAGCACATTTGCGACCGTGGAGGGCGACATCTCCGCGCAGGTGCAGCTGGATGCGCAGGGCCAGCGGCGGGTCATCAGCATCACAGACAAGGATGGCAACGTCTCGGGCCGCTATGCGGGCGGTGCGGTGTCGGCCGAGGTCGAGGCGGCGCGCGGCACGCGGCCCAGCCTGGCGGCCCGGCTCAGCGTCGGCATCATGCCCTCCGGCGCGATCCCTATCGGCCACATCTATGGCGCCGCTTACCTGCGCGAGACGCGGCAGCGGCTCATGAAGCTGGAGATGGGCGACACAGATGCGGGCGCGCTGTTCACCGTGGCGCTGATCGGTGATTCGTTCACGCAGGCTTCCCCGCGCTACGCCGGCCCGCTGATTCAGCGTCTCCGGTCGCGCTATGGCAATGCCGGCGCCGGCTGGGTGTCGTTCTCCTGGTCGGGCTCGAGCATCGGCAGTTCCGCACTGGGAAATATCGTCGACACCGATGTGCCGCTCCGATTCTTCGGATCGCTCTCCAAGCACATCAACGACAGCGAAAGCCCCGACAGCGCGGATCTGCGCATGTCGGTGGACGGCTGCGCGATCGAGGTCGACGTGCCGGCCGGCCAGACGCGCGCGCGTCTCGCGTATCGGGGGACCGGCGGCGTTGCGGCCTCCGTCCGGTATCGCTGGGGTGCGGATGCCTGGACGGTCATCGACATGTCCACGACCACAGGCCCGACCTGGGTGGATTTTCCGCCGCCTCCGGTTGGCGGCGGCACGCTGCGGTACGAGTGGGTGTCTGGATCGACCGTGACCTATGGCATGGAACTGCGAAACGCGTCGCCTGGCGTGCGCGCGGGCACAAGTTGGGCGTGAGCGGTAGCTATCTCCAGCAGTGGGCGACGATCAACGAGGCCGGCTGGATCGCCAATCTGGCGCAGCTGGAGCCGCATCTGGTGACGCTGACCTTTGGCACCAACGATCAGCGATTTTACAGCCCGGCCGAGTATGCGGGCTACCTACAGACGATGATCAGCCGCATCCGCACCGCGCGGCCGGCGGCGGACATCCTTATCGTCTCCCCCGAGGCCAACGTCGCCGAGCCCGAGCGGCAATGGCCCATGACCGGCTATCGCGATGCCACGCTGGAGATGGCCGCGGCCAATGGCTGCGCGTGGCTCGATCTGCAGCCGCTGTTTGGGCTCAGTCCCGCAGATTACGCGAGCGGCAGCGCGCGCCCCTGGCTCAATCCCGACGGTACGCACCCCGACCCGCTGACCGGCGGCCGTGCCATCGTCGCGGCGCTCTATCGCCTCCTGATCTCCGCAGCCTGAGAGGATCCCCGCATGGCCAATATGCTTTTGCAGACGCTGCCCGGCGTCGCGACCGATACCAGCTTGCCCGTCCTGCGGCGGGATCGCGTCCTCGCCGATGCGCGCGATGGCGTGCTGTGGCTTTCCGACTTGGCCTATCCCTGGTGCTACTCCGGCCTGCCCCCGGCCGATGGCGCGGTGGTCCGTGATATCGCCGAGCGCGGCACGGACGGCTCTCTGGTGATCGGCGCCGGCGCTCCGCCCACCTATGCCGGCGGCGGGCTCGATTTTGACCAAGCCACCGGGCCCGGTCACTACATGCGGGTGCCGCCCCGCGTGGCTGCGGCGCTCTGGTCGGCCGGCGGCTCTGGTTTCGCAGCGACGGCAACGGTCGCGAGCGGCGCCGTCACCGCCCTCAATCTGTCCTCGGGCGGCACTGGCGCTGTCGGCGGCTACACCGGGACGCTGCCGCTGCTCATCTCGGGCGGTGGGGGCAGCGGTGCGGCCGGCACGGCGACGGTGGCCAATGGCGTCGTCACGGGCCTGACCCTGACCGCGGGCGGCTCCGGCTACACCTCAGCCCCGGCCGTCACCCTGCTGGGGCCGCAGCACTACCTGGTCATGATATATGTGCGGCTGCCGCCGCTCTCGCAGTGGCCGGCCGCCGGCACGCTGCTGCCTTTCCTTTCGTGGGGCAAATACAACGTGGCTGCCGACCTGCTCAGCATTGGCATGCTCCAGGGCGCCGGCGGGCTGCTGACGCTGCGCCGGCAGACGGCGATCAATGTCCAGAGCGGGCTCAATCTCCAGCCCGCAGCCGGCGACTATGGAAGCGTTGTGCAGCTGGCCTATTGGCGCAACGCGGCCGGCGTCGGCGCGCGCCTCCGCTCGGCCAACGGGACCGTCCTGGCGACGGGCGCCGTGGGGGCCAATAATGTCGCCGATTTCTCCGCGCTCGCAGGTCGCTTCGGCATCGATCCGGGCGACTGGTGGACCGGGTCGCTGCCGCAGAATCATGGCAACTGGCGCGCCTACCGGCTGATGGTTGAGGATCTGGCCGTGAGCCGGCGCGACCCGGTGACCGTGCTCGACTCCGATTACACGCGCACTATGGCGCGCGGCGTGTTCAGCTGACACCGCCATGCCTGACAGCCAAGGCGGAGGCCTCAGCGCTATCGGCGCCAAGCCGGCCATGACGGTGGGTCAGCTGGTGACGGGGCTGACGGTGGTGCTGCCGCTGGTGGCCTTCGGGTGGACCGCCTGGTCGAGCATCAGCTCAGCCAACACCCAGGCGATCCAGCTGCAGGAGCGGCAATCTCAGACCCTCCTGCAGCTCAGCAACCAGCTCGCTGAACAGCGGCAGATGACGCATCAATTTGTCGGCCAGGCCGGCGAGATGCGCAGCATGATCGTCGAGCTGCGCACCCAGACGGCTGTCCTGCAGCGCGATAGCGACCGGCAGCGCGAGGACACCGATCGCCGCTTTGAGGCGACTCGCCAGTCCATCCAGCAGTTGCGAGACCTGATCGCCCGCATGGCCCTGCAGCCGCGCGGGCAGTCGGACTCTCCACCGATCGCCGACACGGCGCCGCTGCCCAACAGCGACACCGGCCTGGTCTGGCGTCCTGTCCTGCGGCTGCCGCTGGACTGAGTTCCGCGCCCGGCCGGCAGCCGGGCAAATCCTCACATAGGAGGCGCATATGCGCTTTCTCGTGGACCGGCTCCGAGAGCCGGGCACGCTGCGTTCGCTCGCGGTCGTGCTGTTCGGGCTCTGGGGTGTTGCGCCCAGCGACCCGGTGGTCGAAGCGGCCATCCAGATCGGCATCATCCTGCTCGGCCTCGTCTCGGCAGTGATGCCGGAAAAAACTTCGGAAGCGGCCGAAGCGGTGGCCCAGGCGGCCGGCGCGGCACGAGAGACCGCGGCCAAGGCTGCCGTGGCGGCTAGCGAAGCCAAGGCTGCGACCTCTCAGGCCACGCAGCTTGTGGGCAGCGCCCGCGCTCTGGCCGAGGCAGCGAACGTGCGGATGCTGCCGAGCCAACCCGGGCCGGGCCCGGAGTACATGGGCCGATGACCCTCCTCGCCCGCTTGCTCGCCATTCTGGGTCCAGGGCGGGAGGCCTCATCCGCCGCCAGCACCGCCCCGGCAACCCAGCCCGTCGCCGCCACTCCGGCGGTCCCTGTCCATGCGGTCGGGGATGCCCCGGCCGCGCCTCCCCTCGCCCTTCGCCCTGCTGAGACGCCCATGACCCCGACCCAATTCCGCGCTCAGGTGATCGAGCCCGGCGCCGCCTGGACGGAGGACGCTTGTGGGCTCACCTCATCCGTGGCGGCGCGGCGCCTCCTGCTTGCCATCGCCATCCAAGAGAGCGGGCTGCGCTATCGCCGGCAGGTGCTGGCCAATGGCCAACCCGGCCCCGCCAAGAGCTTTTGGCAGGGGGAAAAGACCGGGGGCATGATCCTCGTGGCAACCTCGACCAAGATCAGCCCCAGCATCCGCAGCAAGGGCGAGGCGCTGTGCCGCGCCGCCGGCGTCCTTCCCACGGCTCTGTCCATCTGGAACGCCATCGAGCACCACGATCTGCTGGCCTACGGGCTGGCTCGGCTGCTGCTGTGGTCGGACCCTCATGCCATCCCCGAGACCGAAGACGCGGCGTGGCGCTGCTATGCGGACCGGCTGTGGCGGCCGGGCAAGCCGCACCGGGATCGGTGGGTAACGAGCTGGGCGCAGGCGGTTCGGGAGTATCCGGCTAACTAGATGCCAGGCCGTCCCTATGCTCTAAACATGTATCGCGTGCGATTCATGCTTGAGGGGGCCGGCGGTGAGCGAATACCCGCTTCGAAAGAAGATATTTGAGGCGGCGCAGGGCCTCGGTGAATCTTGGCATCAGGCGGGGAATTTGCCCGCGCGGGTCCTGGATTTCATATGGAATGCGCTTGACCTGCAGTTTCCGGATGGCCCCCGCCTTACGGTCGAGACTGGGTGCGGTCTTTCCACCATCCTCCTGAATGCCAGGAGCCGCCAGCATGTCAGCTTCACCATCGGTGGTGATGTGGATGACAGCCTCGGGCGGGTGCAGGCATCCGAGATGTTTGACGGAGCCAACACCAAGTTTGTGCTCGGTCCATCTCAGGCCACCCTACATGACTTCAAGGGCTGCCTGGCCAGCCAGGGCATTGATCCCGAGTTGCGGGTTGATTTTGCGCTGATCGATGGCGCCCACGCATACCCGTGCCCCGAACTAGACTATTGGCACATTTACCCATACCTCAATAGCTGGGGCCTCTTGGCCGTGGACGATATCCACATCCCTACGATTCACAGGCTTTACGAGTTCCTGCGCGCAGACGACATGTTCGACTTCTACGCGGTGGTCGAGAACACGGCATTCTTCGTGCGCAATGCCAGTCCGATGCACGACCCATATCTCGATTACTGGGACCGGCAAGGGTTCAACCGAAAGGCCCTAGGTCTGAAATAGATCGGCCGAGCCGTAAGCCTGCGTTCGTGAGAAGCCCGCCCTGGCGCTGGGCCAGGGCGGGCTTTTTGCGTTGCAGGGCGTCAGCCTGGCCCGTGCTGGTCGAGCATCGAGATCAACGCCCGCATCTCGCCGGAGCCGGGGCTTTCGTCATGCCAAAGCCGGCGCACGTGCTGCTGGATGGTCTTCAGCGGTCGCGGGTCGCCGCGAGCAATGAGGAAGCGGCAGAAATCCGCCTGCCGCATCCCCCACTTCTCAAGGGCGCCCCGGAACCACTGGTTGTCGATCAGCGGTTGCGACACAGCCCTAGCGCCTTCATGGCCCGCCGGATCAGTCCAGGGCGTCGGTTCGGGTCGTTGCCGCCCCCGCCCCCTTCCCGGCTGACGTGGATCTTAACCTTGATACGGGGAAACCTGAGACGCGGCCCCGTTCCCGCCACTGCGGTGGTCATCGGTTGAAATCTCCGAAGGGTTGCCTTACGTCTTCAAGGCGGTGGAGAGGGCCGTTGGCCCGACCCTCTCCCCTTCGGCTACCTTAGAACTGGATGTCCACCGTGATGGTGAATTTCAGTCCCAGGAAGCGGAAGGTCCGCTTGAAGTAGATGTGCACTCTGTATCACCTCCTTTCCTCCGGCCTCGTCCGCCGGTGAGGAATAGATACTACGTCACGTAGGATGGCGCAAGCGGTTTTCGGATCGCTTGCGCTTTTTTTGCGCCAGATTGCAGGCGTTTATGGGTTGAACCTGATGCTGGGTCTTAGGAATGGGGCGGCTGTATGTGCGGTGGCCGTCATGGTGTCGCTGCTGGTCGCTCAAACGGCTTTGGCGACCGATCTGCGCGGCCAGGTGGTCGGCGTCCATGACGGCGACACCCTCACGCTGCTGACCTCCGAGCGCGAGCAAGTGCGCATCCGCCTGGCAGAGATCGACGCGCCGGAGACACGCCAGCCTTGGGGCACCAGGGCGCGGCAGGCTCTGGCCGCCATAGCATTCCAAAAGCCTGCTACCGTGGTGGTGGTGGATACAGACCGCTACGGCCGCACGGTAGGAACGGTCTGGGTGGAGGGGCGCAACGTCAATGCTGAGATGGTGCGCGCCGGCCATGCCTGGGTGTACCGCCAGTACCTCCGGGACCGCTCCTTGCTGGCCGTGGAGGATGAGGCCCGCCGGGCGCGCCGCGGTCTGTGGCGCTTGCCAGAAGCCGAAAGGGTTCCGCCATGGGTGTGGCGGAGGGAGCGGCGGGACCACTGAGTCCCGCCCCTGTCAGAGCTTCAGGCCCCTCCACCACTCCACCCGCTCCGTCCCGCCACCACCACCGCCTCGGCCACTCTGCAGGTGCGGCGGCGCTAAGACCGTCTCCCACACCTTGCCGCCGACGCGATCACAGAAGGCGATGATGTTGGCGTGCTCGTTGCAGTAGCCGCACCGGAGGCGCCTCAAGCCGCCCACGGTCTTGGGCCAATCGGGCTTCTCCAGCGCTTCCTCCACCGGCATCACGAGGGTGGGATGCATCGTCGCGCACCGGGCATACAGCACCCAGCCGCGCCACATCTCCAACGGCTCCTCCATGAGGCGGGCGCGGCGGCGGGCATCACTGAGGTTGTGGGCCATGGCCGCCCCGGGGCCGGACAGAGGTGAAGCCGGCATCCGATGGCGGCAGGCGCATCACCACATAGCCGCTGCGGTTGAGCATCCTCAGGACGCGATCCGCGACAATCCGGGTCGCAAAGTCATGAAGCTTGCGCGCTGGCTTGCCGCGCTCATCAAAGCCCAGCGCATAGGCCAGGCTCTCCGTGACCTCCTGCGCTGCGGCCAGGGACAGGTCTTTGGGCTCGTGGCCCCGCAGGTCTTGCTCGTCCATATCGCTCGCACTCCGTTGCCCCCGAAGCACCCTGGGGCACTGGATAGCGCGAGAACGTTAAGGGAACAAGTTGCCGGGGCGGTTTCCAGGCTGTTCCCGTGCGGTTCCGATATTTTCCACGTAGGTATTTGAATTTGTTTGATTAACGCATGCTCGGCATAGAAGTGGAAGCCGTTCAGGTACATGTCGAGCGCGCCGGGCGGCGCCTGGGATTGCAGCAGCGCGGCCCCGCCCTGCAGCGCCTGGCTGCGCGGCGTGGTGGGCTCGCCGGGCGGCGGGGGCGGATGGGCCGGCTCGGCCGCCAGGGCCTGGTGCGCCCGGCCGCAGGCGCAGAAGGCGAGGCCGGCGGCCAGGCCCGAGGCCAGCCGCCCCAGCAGGCGGCGCGGCAAGGCGGAGGCGGAGGCGGAGGCGGAGGCGGAGGCGGAGGGCGAGGCGGTCATCGGGGCATCCCTGCAAGGCGGCAGGAAGGCCAACCGCGCGGCGCGCCGCGGGTTCGCGGGCCCGCCGCCACGGGGGGCGGCGGGCCGTCAGGCGGGACGGATCAGGCGGGGCGGCGGCTCAGTTCTTGTCGCCCTCGCCGCCGCCCCCTTCCGCGTCCTGCGGCGAGGGGCGCACCAGCACCAGGCTGACCGTGCCGCCACGGCCGATCTGGCTCACCCGCAGATAGGAGGGGCGCGGCGTCGGGGCGATGGCGAGGCGGGAGGCGAGCCCCTCGGCATCGTCATTCTCGGCCAGCACCGTGCCGTTCTCGTCGAGCCATTCCAGCACGCTGTCGCTTTCGGCGCCGAGATTGTAGGTCATCGCCAGCAGCGGGCGGCCGTCATTCGGCAGGGCGTAGACGGCGGCCTGGCGGTCCAGCAGCTCCAGCGACACCGCCTCGCCCAGCACCAGGGCCGGGCGGCGGGCGGCGGCGGCGATGTCGCGCGCCGGCTCGCCCTGGGCGGGGACGGCACCACCCGCGCTGCCGCCCGCGCTGCCACCGGTACGCCCGCCGCCCGCATTGCCGCCGCTGCCCTGCACCACCAGGTCGAAGCGGCCGCCACCCGGGTTCAGCAGGGTGATGCGCAGGAAGGCGGGGCGCTGCCGGGCGCGGCGGGTGTTGATGCGCGAGGCGAAGCCCTGCCCGCCATCATCATCCTCGGCCAGGACACGGCCATTCTCGTCGAGCAGCGCCAGCACCGTGTCGGTGTCGCCCTGCAGCTCGCGCGTCTCGATGGTGTACTGGCCGTCCTGCGGCAGGGCGAAATAGGCGGTCTGCCGCGGATCCAGCTCCAGCGTCTGCCGCCCCGGCTGCAGCGGCGGGCGCTGGCGCGCGGTGCGCAGATTGGTCGGGAAGGGCGGCGGCGGGCGCGGCGTCTCGCGCAGCAGCAGCAGGTCGAAATGGCCCGGCATGCGCTCATAGGTGCTGACGCGCAGCACCAGCCGCCCATCCGGCGGATCGTAGAGCGGCAGCTCGGAGGCGAGGCTGTTGCCGACATCGTCATTCTCGGCGATGACGGTGCCGTTCTCGTCCAGGAGGGCGAGGATGGTGTCGGTGTTGTTGCGCAGGTTGCGGGTGACCGCGACCAGCCCGGCGCGATCACTGGGCAGGGCAAAATAGGCGCTCTGGTTGCGCCGCAGCCGCAGGCTGCGCGACATGCCGGGCTCCAGCGCCGGGCGGCTCGCCGCATCCTCCAGCGTGGTGGCGAAATCGGCCGGCGGCGGCGGGTCGGTCTTGACCAGCAGCAGCTCGAAATTGCCGCCGGTGTCGCCGAGCGTGCTGGCGCGCAGCAGGGCGACGCGCTGCTCCGGCGCGATCTCCAGCCGCGAGGAGAGATCCTGCCCGCCGCCATCATCATCCTCGACCAGCACGCGGCCGCGCGGGTCGAGGGCGGCCAGCACCGTGTCGGTGCCGCGGTCGAGATTGCGGGTGATCACCGTGTAGCTGCGCCCCGCCTCCTCGGCGACGCGGAAGAAGGCCGACTGGCCGCGCCAGAGCTGCACGCAGAGCGGCCGGTCCGGATAGAGCGGCGGCAGCACCTCGGCCTCGTCGCGGCTGACCGGCAGGCGCTCCGGCATCTCGGAGGTGCATTCATACATGCCACGGGTGCGCGGCCGCTCGGCGCTGGGGCCGCCCGACTTGCCCGGGCCGTTCTCCGGCCGGGCCTGCGGGCCGGGCGCGGGCGCGCCCTCGCGCCGGGTCTGCGGCGGGGTGGGCGGGACGGGGGCGGGCGGCGTGGGCGGGATGACGCGCGGCGCCGGCGGCTGCGGCGCCTGGGCGCGCGGCGCGGGCTGCGGCGTCGGTGGCGGAGTCTGGGGCGCGGTCTGGGGCGGCGTCTGGGCCTGGGGCGCCTGGCCTTGCGGCGCCTGGGCCAGGGCGGCGCCACCGGGCAGCGTCGCCAGCGTCATCAGGGCCAGGGCCAGAGCCTTGCGCCCGCCGAACCATGCCCGCTCCCGCGGGGCGCCGGCCACGAACTGCGCCATGCGCGCCATCCTCCTGCAAAAGCCAAGCTGCTAACTCGCGCCGCGCTGCGGCAGCAATCGGCCGCCGGATCACGTTCCAGGGCGTGGCGGGGCCGAGGCGGGAACCGGGCGGGAGGAAACCCCGGCGCGGGTGATTTGTTCTTGTTATGTTCGCTCATCCCGGCTTAGGCTTGACGCATGGCCCTCCCCCCGGATTCGCCCCCACCAGGCCCGTCCCGCCCGTCCCGGCGGCCCTCACCGCCGCCCGCCTCTCTCCTGCTCCCTCCCGCGCCCTCCCCTGCGGCCCTCCCCCGGCCGCTGCCCGCGCCCGGCGGCGCCGCGGAAGGGTGAGCGGGTGCCGTGCCGGCCTCCCCCGACCAGCTGGCGGCGCTGCGCCACCGCCTCGCCCGCATCGAGCGCGGCCTGGGCGAGGCCGCGCCGCCGCCGCTTCCCCTCGCCCCCGCCATCGACCGGCATCTGCCCGAGGGCGGGCTGGCGCGCGGCGCGCTGCATGAGGTGATGGCGGCCGATCCCGGCGCCGCGCTCGGCTTCTGCGCCCTGCTGCTGGGCCGCGCCGGCGGCACGGTGCTGTGGATCGCCCCCCGCTCGGACGCGCTCTGGCCGCCCGGGCTGCGACCGCTCGGCCTGCCGGTGGAGCGGCTGGTGCTGGCGCGCTACCGCCAGCCGCAGGAAGGGCTCTGGGCGCTGGAGGAGGCGCTGCGCAGCCCGGCGCTCGCCGGCGCGCTGCTGCAGATCCCCAGCCTGCCGATGCTGGCCGCCCGCCGGCTGCAGCTGGCGGCCGAGGCCGGCGGCGGCATCGGCCTGCTGCTGCGCGACGCCGCCGCGGCGGATCCCGACGGCCCCGCCCCCGGCGGCGCGGCCAATGCGCTGACCCGCTGGCACATCGCCTCGGAGCCCGGCGGCGAGGCCCCCGATGCCGCCCCGGTCTGGCGCCTGCGCCTGCTGCGCTGCCGCGGCGGCCGGCCCGGCGCCTGGCGGGTAGCGGCGGGGTCAGGGGGGCTGCGCGTCACCCCGGCCGCGCCCGACCTTCCGGCGCCCTTGCCACTGTCCTGGCCCGCCCCACCCCCCGCCGCCCGGGCCCTGGCGGCGCGGCCATGAGCCGCCGCTACCTCGCCCTCGCCCTGCCCTGCCTGCCGCTGGACCGGCTGCGGCGGCTGATGCCGGAGCTGGCCGGCCAGCCGCTGGGCTGCTGGGCCAGCCTGGGCAGCCAGCGCCTGCTGACCGCCGCCGAGGGGCCGGGGCTGCAGGCCGGCCAGGCCCTGGCCGATGCCCAGGCGATCTGCCCCGGGGCGCTGCTGCTGCCCGCCGCGCCGGAGGAGGATGCGGCGCTGCTGCAGCGCCTGGCGCTGTGGTGCCTGCGCTTCACCCCGCTGGTGGCGCTGGATGGCGAGGACGGGCTGCTGCTGGACACCACCGGCGCCACGGCGCTGTTCGGCGGAGAGGCGCGCTATCTCGCCAGCGTCGCCGCCGCGCTGCGCCAGGCCGGCTTCCGCCTGAGCGCCGCCCTGGCCAGCCATGCCGGCACCGCCGCCGCCCTGGCGCGCGATGGCAGCGGGCGCGACCATCTGCTGCCGCCGGGGGCGGAGCGCGCGGCCCTGGCGCCGCTGCCGCTCGCCAGCCTGCGCCTGCCGCAGGAGGTGCTGCTGGGCCTGGCGCGGCTCGGCCTGCTGCGGGTGGGGGAGGTGCTGCGCCAGCCGCGCGGCCCGCTGCTGCGCCGCTTCGGCCCGGCGCTGCTGGACGCGCTGGACGACGCCACCGGCGAGCGGCCGCGCCCCTTCCGCTCGGTGCGGCCGCCGGCGCGCTTCCTGGCACTGCGTGGCTTCCTGGAGCCGATCCTGACCCGCCCGGCGATCGAGGCGGCGCTGGACGACCTTCTGAAGGAACTCTGCGCCGCGCTGCAGGCCGCCGGCCAGGGCGCCCGCCGGCTGGAGCTGCGGGCCGAGCGGGTGGACCGCACGCGGCAGGCCCTGCCGCTCGGCCTCGGCGCCGCATCGCGGGAGGAGGCGCATCTGCGCCGGCTCTTCGCGCCCTTGCTGGACCGGCTGCAGCCCGATCTCGGCTTCGAGCGCATGGCGCTGGAGGCGCTGCTGGTCGAGCCGCTGGGCGCCCGGCAATCCGGCCTCTCCGGCGTGCCGGAGGGCGCGCTGGCGGGGCTGCTGGACCGGCTGGGCCAGCGCCTGGCGCTGCAGCGCTTCCAGCCGCTGGACGGGCACTGGCCGGAATACGAGGCCGTGCCGCTGCCCGGCCTTCGAGGCCGCGCTGCCGCTGGAGGAGCCGGCCGCCTGGGGGCAGGAGGCCCGCCCGGTGCGGCTGCTGGCCGAGCCGCTGCCGGCCGCCCCCGCAGCCTCCCCGCCCCTGGCCTGGCCGCCGGAGCTGGCGCTGCCGGCCGCGCCCTGGCCGCCCGCCCCCCCGGCCGCGCTGCGCCTCGGCCGGCAAATCTTCCGGGTGATCTCCTGGGAAGGGCCGGAGCGGCTGGAGCCGGAATGGTGGGGCGAGGATGCCGCCCGCCCGGCGCGCGACTATTACCGCGTGCAGACGGCGGAGGGGCCGCGCCTCTGGCTCTGCCGGCTGGTCGAGCCCGGCGCCGGCCCGGCCCGCTGGTTCCTGCATGGCTATC
The DNA here is from genome assembly GCF_030818485.1 of Pseudoroseomonas cervicalis. Lineage (NCBI taxonomy): Bacteria > Pseudomonadati > Pseudomonadota > Alphaproteobacteria > Acetobacterales > Roseomonadaceae > Roseomonas > Teichococcus cervicalis. The sequence continues at coordinate 439,876 of NZ_JAUTAJ010000002.1, forward strand.
TGGCCTGATCCATGTCCCCTGGGCATCCCGGCTTCGCCGAGCTCGGCGCGCGCTCCAATTTCTCGCTGCTCGACGGCGCCTCGCATCCCGAGGAGCTGGTGCTGACGGCAAAGGCCCAGGGCCATGCCGGGATCGGGCTGTGCGATGTGAACAGCCTGGCCGGGGCGGTGCGCGGCCATGTCGCGGCGCGCGAGGCCGGGCTGCCCTATGCGGTCGGCGCCCGGCTGGTGCTGGAGGATGGGCAGCACTGCCTGGCCTGGCCGGTGCACCGCGCCGGCTATGGCAGGCTGACGCGGCTGCTCTCGGCGGCGCGGATGCGCGGCGCCAAGGGCGAGGGCCGGCCGACGCGGCAGGAATTGCTGGAGCATGCGCAGGGCTGGTGCCTGGCGCTCATCGCCCCCGCCCGCCCCGACGCGGCTTTCGCCGCGCGCTTCGCGCAGGATGCGGCGGCGCTGCGCGGCGCGCTGGAGGGCCCGCTCCATTGCGCCACCGCCTGGCGCTTCGACGGGCGCGACGCGGCGCGGCTGGACCATCTGGAGGAGCTCGCCCGGCGCGCCGGCGGCGCGCTGCTGGCGGCGGGGGATGTGCGCTACCACCAGCCCTCCCGCCGCCGCCTGGCCGATCTGCTGACCGCCATCCGCCTCGGCCGCACGGTGGACCGGCTGGGCCGCGCCGCCGAACCCAATGCCGAGCGGCATCTGCGCCCGCTGCCCGAGATGCGGCAGCTTTTCGCCCGCCATCCGCAGGCGCTGGCGCACAGCCTGGATATCCTGCGGGCGACACGCGGCTTCTCGCTGGCCGAGCTGCGGCACGATTATCCGGACGAGATCCTGGAGCCCGGCCGCACCGCGCAGCAGACGCTGGAGGCGCGGGTCGCCGAGGCCGCCGCCACGCGCTGGCCGCAAGGCGTGCCGGAGGACATCGCGCGTCGCCTGGCGCATGAGCTGCGGCTGATCGCGCAGCTCGACTACGCGCCCTATTTCCTGACGGTGCATGAGATCGTCCGCTTTGCCCAACAGCAGAAAATCCTCTGCCAGGGGCGCGGCTCGGCGGCGAATTCCAGCGTCTGCTATGTGCTCGGCATCACCGCCATCGACCCGTCGCAGCATGATCTGCTGTTCGAGCGTTTCGTCTCCGCCAGCCGCGACGAGCCGCCCGACATCGATGTCGATTTCGAGCATGAGCGGCGCGAGGAGGTGATCCAGCACATCTACCAGCGCTATGGCCGCGAGCGCGCCGCGCTGGTGGCGACCGTCATCCGCTACCGCCCGCGCTCGGCCCTGCGCGAGGTGGGCAAGGCGCTCGGCCTGTCGGAGGATGTGACGGCGCGGCTGGCCAAGGCGAGCTGGGGCCCGGGGCGCGACCTCACCTTGGCCGAGATCGCCCGCGGCGAGGGTCTGGACCCGGCCGATCGCCGCCTCGGCCTGGCGCTGGAACTGGCCGAGGAGATCCAGGATTTCCCGCGCCATCTGGCGACGCATGTCGGCGGCTTCGTCATCGCGCATGGCAGGCTGACCGAGACGGCGGTGATCGGCCAGGCGGCGATGGAGGACCGCACCGTCCTTGAATGGGACAAGGATGATATCGACGCGCTCGGCCTGCTGAAGGTGGATGTGCTGGGGCTCGGCATGCTGTCCTGCCTGCGGCGCGGGCTCGACCTGCTGGCGCGGCACCATCGCCGCCCCATGGCGCTGCACGATATTCCGCAGCACTGCACGGAAACCTTCGCCATGCTGCGGCGGGCGGATTCCGTCGGTGTCTTCCAGGTGGAAAGCCGGGCGCAGATGAACATGCTGCCGCGGCTGAAACCGGAGAAATTCTACGACCTGGTGGTGCAGGTGGCGATCGTGCGGCCGGGCCCGATCCAGGGCGACATGGTGCATCCCTATCTGCGCCGGCGCGACGGGCTGGAAAAGGTGACCTACCCCTCGCCATCGCCCGCGCATGGCGACCCCGACGAACTGAAAAAAGTCCTGGGCCGCACTTTGGGCGTGCCGCTGTTCCAGGAGCAGGCGATGCGGCTCGCCATCGTCGCCGCCGGCTTCACCCCGGACGAGGCCGACCGGCTGCGCCGCGCCATGGCCACCTTCCGCGCCCCCGGCACCATTTCCCTCTACCGGGAGAAGCTGGTGAACGGCATGGTCCGGCGCGGCTACGAGGAGGAATTCGCAGCACGGGTCTTCGCCCAGATCGAGGGCTTCGGCAGCTATGGCTTCCCGGAAAGCCACGCCGCCTCCTTCGCGCTACTCGCCTATGCCTCGGCCTGGCTGAAGCGCTGGCACCCTTCGGTGTTCGCCGCCGCGCTGCTGAACTCCCAGCCCATGGGCTTCTACGGCCCCGCCCAGCTGGTGCGCGACGCGCGCGAGCATGGCGTCGAGATCCGCCCCATCGACGTCAATGCCAGCGCCTGGGATTGCGCCCTGGAACCCGCCCCCGCCAGCGCCGAGGGGCTGGCGCTGCGCCTCGGCTTCCGCCTCGCCGCCGGCCTTGGGAAAGAGGAGGGAATTCGCATCCTCGACGCCCGCGCCGCCGGCAATGGCGCGCCCTTCGCCTCGCCCGAGGAGGTGGCGCGCCGCGCCCGGCTCGGCCGCCGCGCCATGGAGGCGCTGGCCCGCGCCCGCGCCTTCGAGGCGATGGGCATCGACCGCCGCGCCGGCCTCTGGGCCGCGCAGGCGGTCGAGGATACGGCCCTGCCGCTGCTGCGCCTGGCCGGCGAGGCCGCCGCCGCCGGCGAGCCGCCCCTGTTGCGCGAACCGCCCCCCGATTTGCCCGCCGAGCGCGAGGGCCAGGCCATGGCGCAGGATTATGCCGCGACCGGGCTGACGCTGGGGCGCCACCCGCTGGCGATGCTGCGGCCGCGCCTGGCGGCGATGGGCTGCATCGACAGCCGCGACCTGGCCCGGCTGCGCCCCGGCCGGCTGGTGCGGCTGGCCGGGCTGGTGCTGATGCGCCAGCGCCCGGGCACCTCCAAGGGGGTGATCTTCGTCACCCTGGAAGACGAATTCGGCACCGGCAATCTGGTGGTCTGGGCGGAACTGGCACGGCGCGACCGCGCCGCCCTGCTCGGCGCCCGGCTGATGCTGGCCGAGGGCCGCATCGAGCGGGCCGAGGGCGAGGTGCCGATCCTGCACCTGCTCTGCCGCCGCCTGACCGATCTGACACCGCTGCTGGACGGGCTCGGGCGCGGCGATCCGGAAACGATGGCCGCCCCGCCCGGCGGGTCCGGACCCGGCGCCCCCGGGCCCGGCGCGCTGCCGCCGCTGCGCCTGCCGCCCAGTCGCGATTTCCGCTGAGGGCGCGGCTCAGCCTTCCCGGCTCCCCCACCGCCGCTGACCTGCGCAGCCTCCTGTATCCGCTTCGCGAGTCAGCGCTCGTCCGGGGCCAGCACCAGGGCGGTGGCCAGCCGGTTGCGGCCGGCCGCCTTGGCCTTGTACAGCGCCGTATCCGCCGCCTGCAGCAGCGCCTCCGGCATCGCCATGCGGCCGCCGATGCGGGCCAGCGCGGTGGCGGCGCCGATGCTCAGCGTCACGCTGCGCGGCAGCTCCGGCTTGTCCTCATGCGGGATGCCAAGGTCGCGCACCGCCTGCAGCATCCGCTGCGCCACATCCAGCGCGCCGGCCGCGCCGGTGCCGGGCAGGATCGCCGCGATCTCCTCCCCGCCATAGCGCGCCACCAGATCGCCCGGCCGCCGCGCCGCCCCCGCCACCGCGCTGCAGACGGCGCGCAGGCAGTCATCCCCCACCTGATGGCCATAGCGGTCGTTGAACAGCTTGAAGCGGTCGACATCCATCAGCAGCAGGGACAGCTCCGTGCCCTCGCGCAGCGTGCGCGCCCATTCGGTCTGCAGCGCCGCGTCGAAGCGGCGGCGATTGGCGATGCCGGTCAGCCCGTCCTGGTTGGCGAGGTCGCTCAGATGCGCCTCCAGCGCCTTGCGGTCGCGGATGTCGCGCAGCGCCGAGACGATGGCGCGGAAGGCCCCGGTGACCGGGTCGCACGCCACCCGCGCATGCGCCTCCACCCAGTGCAGCCGGCCGTCGCTGCGGCGCAGCCGCGCCTCGCGCCGGAACTCCAGCAGCCGGCCCGCCACCATGGCCTCGATATCCGCCATCACCGGGCCCAGATCCTCGGGCAGCAGATAGTCGGAGGGATGCAGGCCCAGCAGCGCCGCCGGCTCCACCTCGAACATCTGCCGGGCCGAGGCGGAGGCGAAGAAGATCCGCCCCTCCGCATCCAGCTTGGTCAGCAGATCCGCGCTGCTGTCCACCAGCAGGGCGAGGTCGATCGCATGGCCCGGCAGGGCCGCCGAGCCCGGCGGCACCAGGCTCTGCGCCGGCTGCGGGCGGAACCCGCCCAGCCTGCGCCGCAGCGGCAGCTTCATCGAGTCTGGACCCCGGTCACGACACCCTCCACGACGGCCCCGCTGGCGGCAGCCTTCGCGGGTGATCCTATCGGTCGCGCACCGGCCTGGCGATGCCGGCCCGCGCACAACCGCGCGGGGAGCGCTCCCACCATCCAGGCCAGGCTCTCAGCCGGGCGCGGACACCCGGATCACCCGCAACCCCTCGGCCCGGTAGGGGGCGCATTCCGCCTCGGCCGCGTCGGTCACCAGCACGGCGCCGGGCGGCAGCGGCGCCCAGAAGGGCTGCTTGCCCTGGCCCAGCTTGCTGGCATCGGCCAGCACCACCACCGAGGCCGCCTGCCGCATCATCAGCGACTTCAGGGAGACCTGCTCCGGCGTCGCCTCGCACAGCCCATAGCCGGGCAGCAGCCCGTCGGCGCTGGTGAACAGCCGGTCGGCGCTCATCTGCCGCAGGCTCTGCTCGGCGAAGGGCCCGGTGGTGCCCATGCTGATCGGCCGCACCACGCCGCCCAGCACGATCAGCTCCAGCCCCGGCGTGCCGGCCAGCACCGGGATCAGCGGCAGGTTGTTGGTGATGACCCGCAGCCGCCGCCCCGACAGCCACCCCGGCAGGCGCCGCCCCAGCGCCTCCACCGTCGAGCCGCCATCGAGGATCAGCGTCTCCCCCTCCTGCAGCAGCGCCAGCGCCGCCGCGGCGATGGCCGCCTTGGCCGGGCGCCGCTGCGCCGCCCGGGTGCCCAGGCTCTGCTCCACCGCATGGCCGGCCAGCATGGCGCCGCCATAGGTGCGCGCGATCGGGTGCTGCGCCGCCAGATCCTGCAGATCGCGCCTGATGGTGGAGGCGGAGACGCCGAACCGCGCCGCCAGCGCCTCCACATCGGCGCTGCCGGCCTCCAGCGCCTTCAGGATCTCGTCGCGCCGCGCGCGTTTCTGTCGCATGGGCTCAGGTTAAGCCAAACAGGGGAAAATCGGGAGGGCCCGGCCCTCCCGGGCCCGGGACAGAAAAGCACTGGGGAGGCTCTGCCTCCCCAGACCCCTCGGCCGGGGGGACAGGGTCCCCCCGGACCCCGCCATCAGTTGGCGCGGCGTGGGGCGAGGTCGACCGCCTGGCGCAACGCCTCGACCAGGCTGCCCTCATCGGCCACGCCCTTGCCGGCGATGTCGAAGGCCGTGCCATGGTCGACCGAAGTGCGGATCACCGGCAGCCCGACCGTGATGTTCACCCCGGCCTCCAGCCCCAGCACCTTCACCGGGCCATGGCCCTGGTCGTGATACATCGCCACCACCAGGTCGAAATCGCCGCGCGTGGCACGGAAGAACAGCGTGTCCGCCGGCAGCGGCCCATCCACCTTCCAGCCCCTGGCGCGGCAGGCCTGCACGGCGGGGATGATCTTCTCCGCCTCCTCGCCCTGGCCGAACAACCCGTTCTCCCCGGCATGCGGGTTGATGCCGCAGACGCCGATGCGCGGATCGGCGATGCCCGACTTCACCAGCGTCGCATGGCCCCGCGCGATCACCCGCTCCACCAGCCCCGGCTCGATCTTCCGGATCGCATCCACCAGCCCGATATGCGTGGTGACGTGGATGACCCGCAGGCGCGGCGCCACCAGCATCATCGACACCTCCGGCGTACCGGTCAGATGCGCCAGCAGCTCGGTATGGCCGGGATATTTGTGGCCGGCGGCGTGCAGCGCCTCCTTCGACAGCGGCGCGGTGCAGATCGCATCCGCCTCCCCCGCCTCGACCAGCCGCGTGGCGCGCTCGATGAAACGGTAGGAGCCTTCGCCCGAGACGGGGGAGAGCTGGCCGAAGGGATGCCCGGCCGGGATCAGGCCGAGATCGATGCACTCGACCACGCCCTCCGCATAGGTCGCGCCCTGCGGCGTCTGGCGGGCCACCACCTCGAGCGCCGTGCCGGTGATCGCGCCCGCCTCGCGCAGCCGCGCGGCATCGCCCACCACCAGCGGGCGGCACAGCGCGCGCACATCCGGCCGCGCCAGCGCCTTCATGATGATCTCCGGCCCGATGCCCGAGGCGTCGCCCATGGTGATGGCGACGATCGGACGCGTATCCTGCGTCATGGCCTGTCCTTCCCTGCAGCGCGGCGCAGCCTGGACAGCGCCCGCGAAATCGTACCCGCATCGCCGAAGCCGCCGGCCTTGGTGACCACCGGCAGCCCCGCCATCACATCCCCTGCCACCGAACCATCGCCGATCCCGTGGCCGAGCGGCATGCCCGGCTCCACCTCCTCGGCGAGATGCAGCCCGGCCAGGCCGAGCCGCGGCAGCAGCGCCCGCGCCGTCTCGCCCCCGGTGGCGAACAGCCCGGCCAGATGCGGCCCGGCCGGCCGCAGCAGCGCCGCCAGTCGCTCGGCCAGCACGGCGCCGCCGGCGAGATCCACCGCCTCGCCCGCCGCCTCGATGCTGACCAGCACATCCTCGCCCTCGCGCAGCGCGGCCAGGATCGCCGCCTGGCCCTCCCGCCATGCCGGGCCCTCGCCCTGGCGCAGCAGAGCCGCCGGCAGCGGCAGGCAACGCACCGCGCCCTGGCCGGCCAGCAGGGCGGCGGCGGCGCGGCTGGGCTCGGCCACACTGCCCACCACCAGCAGCACCCCGCCCGCGCGCGGCGCGGCCACCGGCGGCATGGCGGTGCCGGGGGCGGTGGCGCCGGCCAGCGCCTCCGCCAAGCCGGCGGCGCCGACCCAGAGCAGCCCATCGCCCGCGCCCGCCCCGCCGCGGGCCAGCGCCGCCAGATCCTCCTGGCTCTCGGCATCGCAAACCACGACCTGGGCGCCAGAATTGCGTGATTCGCGCAGAAAATCCGCCGCCGCGCCCAGGCGCAGCGCCTCCAGCCCCAGCCGCGCCGGGCGCAGCCCCGCCGCCCGGAGCAGTTCCGGCAGCTCGGCATGCGGGTAGGAATGCTCGCGCGCCCAGAGGGCGGATTCCTCCAGCGGCGCGCCCTGCAGCCAGATCCGCCCCTGCCGGGTGATGCGGCCCTGGCGCGGCACGGCGGGGGCCAGCACCGCCAGCCGCCCCGCGGCCGGGCCGGCCAGCAGCCCGGCCAGCTCGGCGATGGGCTGGCCGCGCAGCGTCGAATCGATCTTCTTGAACAGCAGGGCGCCGGGCTGCGCCGCCGCGCCCAGCAGGGCGGCCTGGCGTGAAGCGGCGGCGGCCGGATCCAGCCGGCGGGTGTCGGCGTCGATCGCCAGCACCCCGGCCGGCGGCAGGGCGCCCTCCCCCTCCGGCCAGGCCACCGAGGCCGCATGGCCGCGCCGGGCGAAAGCCACGGCGCAATCCGCCGCCCCGGTCAGGTCATCGGCCAGGATCAGCCAGCGCGGCATCATCCGGGCAGGCGGCTGGACGGCAAGGGGCGGCGGGGCATGGCGTTCTCGGTCTGGGGCGGGCCGACCATAGCGGCATTTCGGCCGGCTTCAATCTTTCTGCGCATTTCGCGCATCAATAATTGCGCGTTTCACGCATCAGGCGTAGAGCTTGCCGCAACCCGCCAAGGCCGGGATGGCGTCCCGCCATGAGGAGGAACGGTTTGAGCAGCACCACGAGCCCGGCGGCCGATCGGCCCTCCTCCGCGCCGATGGACGATGCCGCGCTGGTCGCGGCGCTGGCGGCGATCTGCCGCGCGCCCTATGTCCTCACCGAGGCCGGCGATCTCGCGCCCTATCTGACCGATTGGCGCGGCCGCTATCACGGCCGGGCCATCGCCGTGGTGAAGCCGGCCGACACGGCGGAGGTCGCGTCCGTGGTGAAGCTCTGCGCCGCGCAGGGCGTCGCCATCGTGCCCCAGGGCGGCAACACCGGCATGTGCGGCGCCGCGACGCCGGAGCCCGAGGGACGCTCCATCGTGCTGCGGCTGGACCGGCTGAACCGCATCCGCGCCGTCTCGCCCCTGGCCAATTCCATCACCGTCGAGGCCGGCTGCATCCTGGCGCAGATCCAGGAGGCGGCCGCCGCGGTCGACCGGCTCTTCCCGCTCAGCCTCGGCGCCGAGGGCAGCTGCCAGATCGGCGGCAACATCGCCACCAATGCCGGCGGCACCGCCGTGCTGCGCTATGGCACCACGCGCGAGCTGGTGCTGGGGCTGGAGGTGGTGCTGCCCGATGGCAGCGTGCTCGACCGGCTGCAGCGGCTGCGCAAGAATTCCTCGGGCTACGACCTGAAGCAGCTCTTCATCGGCGCCGAGGGCACGCTCGGCATCGTCACCGCAGCCGCCCTGAAGCTGTTCCCGCGCCCGCGCAGCCATGCCCTGGCGCTGGTGGCACTGCCGGAGATCGAGGCGGCACTGGCGCTGCTGGAACGCCTGCGCGGTGCCCTGGGCGACCGGCTGGCCAGCCTGGAGGCGATGTCGCGCGGCCAGGTCGCGGTGATCGCCGAGCATGTGCCGCATGTCGCCATCCCCTTCGCGCTGGAGGCGCCCTGGTACCTGCTGATCGAGCTGACCGACAGCCTGGCCGGCATCGATCTGCGCACCCCGCTCGAGGATGTGCTGGGCGCGGCGATGGAGGAGGGCCTCGTCACCGACGCCATCCTGGCCGAGAGCGAGGCCCAGGCGCAGGCGCTGTGGAAGATCCGCCACAGCGTCTCCGAGGGCAGCAAGGCCGCCGGCCATGTGGTCAGCCATGACAGCGCCGTGCCGCTGGAGCGCCAGGCCGAGTTCGTCCGCCAGGTGGAGGCGCGCATCGCCGAGGTCGCACCGCAGGCGCGCATCGTCATGCATGGCCATGTCGGCGACGGCAACATGCATGTGCTGGCCATCCTCGACCGCGCGCAATGCGCCGATGCCGCCGCCCTCGCCAGCCTCGCAGCCCGCATCAACGAGGTCGTGGATGCGGTGACCGCCGGCCTCGGCGGCGCCATCAGCGCCGAGCACGGCATCGGCATCACCAACCGCGCCCGGCTGGCCCGCGTGGCCGATCCGGTGGACCTGGCCTGGATGCGCCGGGTCAAGGCGCTGCTCGACCCGCTGGGGCTGATGAACCCCGGCAAGGTGCTGCCCGACGCCTAGGCCGCCTGCGCCCGCCCGCACCCAACAAGACGAAGGAAACGAGATCCATGCAACGCCGCACGCTGCTCCGCACCGCGGGCCTGAGCGCCGCCTTCGGGGCGGCCGGTTCGCTCGCTTCGCCCGGCCTGGCCCGCGCGCAATCCCGCTGGCCGGAGCGGCCGGTGCGGCTGGTCGTGCCCTATCCGCCGGGGGGCGCCACCGACGTGCTGGCGCGGCTCTATGCCGAGCGCATCTCGCACACGCTGGGCCAGCCGGTCGTGATCGAGAACCGCCCCGGCGCCAGCGGCAATATCGGCATCGACGCCGTCGCCAAATCGGCGCCGGATGGTTACACGATCGGCGCCGGCACGGTCAGCAATTTCTCGATCAACCAGTATCTCTACCGCAACGTGCCCTATGACGTGGAGCGCGACCTGGCGCCGGTGGCGCTGGGCTGGGAATTCCCCAACATCGCCGTCGTCGCCCCGGGCAAGGTGCCGGCCACGAACCTCGCCGAGTTCATCGCCTGGGCCAAGGCCAGGCCGGGCGGCGTCACCTATGGCTCGACCGGCATCGGCACCACCACGCATCTCTCCAGCGCGCTGTTCTTCAGCCGCATCGGGGTGGAGGCGATCCACGTCCCCTATCGCGGCGCGTCGCAGACCATCCCGGCGCTGCTGAATGGCGATGTCGATTTCGCCATCGATGGGGTCGCCTCCTATATGGGGCTGGTGCAGGGCGGGCAGATGCGCGCGCTGGCCGTCACCAGCGCCGAGCGCTGGCCGGCCCTGCCGGAGGTGCCGACCATGGGCCAGGCCGGCATGCAGGATTTCGTCGTCACCGTCTGGGGCGGTTTCGTCGCCCCCGCCAACACCCCGGCCGAGATCATCGGCCGCGTCAACGCCGCGCTGAAGCTGGTGGTGGAGGATCCGGCGCAGCAGGAACGCTTCGCCAAGGTCGGCGCCAAGCCGGTCTGGAGCACGCCGCAAC